>NZ_JAFMNJ010000009.1:0-50968 GCF_017859255.1 Vulcanococcus sp. DEBay_Sum29NL08_54 | reverse complement strand
CCTCCGCCAGCGACCGGAACCCAGCCGCCAGCATTGGCGGCCACCCCAAGCGCTGGTGTCCTCTGCCCAGGTGGAGCGCTGGGGTGCAGCCCTGGCGGAGCAGAAGGGCTGGGCCGTTCTGCGCCAAAGCGGCCTGGAGGAGCTGATCGAGCAGCTGAACCGCAGCAGCTTCCTGCCGCAGTTGAACCTGCAGCAGCGCCTCGACCATCTGGTGCCGGGTCTGGGACGGGATCTCTATGCGGCGACGGCCAGCCCGCTCAACAAAAAGCGCTGCGCCGTCCTGGCGGCCTTTGCCCTCTACGGCGTCAGCGCGATCGAATGGCTCGACGACGACCCCCAGCGGGTTGTGCTGGAACTGCGCCAGCGGCAGAGGACCAGCAACCACAACAACAACCGCAGGACGCGCAGCGATCAGCGCCGCACGGACCGCCAGCACCAGTCCACCGAACAGGGACGGGACCCCCGCCGCGTGGCGGCCCTCACGGTGCTGGGGTTGGAGTGGGGGGCCTCCAAACAGGCGATCAAGCAGGCCCACCGCCGGCTGGTGAAACAGCACCACCCCGATGTGGGCGGAACCGCGGAGGCGTTTCGGCGGGTGAACGACGCCTATCAGTTCCTGGTGGCCTAGTCCCCTAGGCGGTCGCCCGGCACCGCGCCGAGTTGTTGCAGCAGTTGGGTGCCGTGGCTGGCGCTCTTCCCCTCCAGCTGGGCCTCGCGAATCAGCAGGGGACAGCCGGAGCTGGCCACCACCAGTCCGGTGGAGTCGACGCACTCCAGCACGGTCCCGGGGGTGTGGCTGGACCCTTCGCCTGGATTCAGCCCCCAGCGTTCGGCCAAGGCTTTGGCCTCCGGGCTGAGTTCAGCGGTGAGACGTTTGATCAGGGGTTCAGAGGAGAGCACCTTCAGGCGCTTGCCCTTCCAGCTGCTGCTGGCGCCGGGGTAGAGCCCCATCACCTTGCGGTGGATGGCCAGGGCTGAGGCGGACCACTCGATCTGGAAATCCTCCTTGGCCAGCATCCGGGCGTAGGTCATGCCCTCCTCCGGCTGGACCCGCACGCCCAGCCGCTGCAGGCGTTCCTGTTCCGGGCCGGGTCCAGCGGCTTCGATCTGGGGCAGGGCCTCGACCAGGAGCTCGCCGGTGAGCTGCGCCAGTCGTTCGGCCAGCTGGTGGGCGTTCTCCCGCAGGCCGATGGGAATGGCGCGCTCCAGAAGTACCGGTCCGGTGTCGAGCCCCTCCTCCATCGCCATGATCCCGACGCCGGTTTCAGCGTCGCCTTCGATCAGGCTCCATTGGATCGGGCCTGCGCCACGCCAGCGGGGCAGCAGTGAGCCATGGCCGTTCCAGCAGCCCAGGGGTGGTTGCTGCAGCACCTCACGCGGGAGGATTTGGCCAAAGGCAACCACGACGTAGACATCGGCCCCCAGTTCGGCGAGTTGTCGTTGGCATTCCGGATCCTTGCGGATCCGCTCCGGGGTGAATACAGGGATGCCCAGTTCAAGTGCGCGTGCCTTCACCGGGGAAGGCATCAGTGCCTTGCCGCGTCCGCGCCTGCGGTCCGGTTGGGTGACGACACCCACCAGCTCATGTCCGCCGTTGACCAACGCGTCGAGGCTGACGGCGGCGTAGGCCGGGGTACCCCAAAAGAGGATCCGCATCGCTTGCCCTTAGGCCTCGCCGGTTATCGAGAGACCCTCCACCCAGACCATCGGGCAGAGCCCGTCGGGGGTGACCTTGGCCTCGCCCTCGAAGCCGACAATCGCGTTAAGCACCTGGCGGATATCGCCGGCCACGGTGGCGGCATCGATGGAGCGGGCTTCGCCGCCCTTGATCAACCAACCGTCGAAGGGCAGGGAGAAGGAGCCTTGGCTGGCCTTGACCCCGGCATGCAGGGCGGAGAGGGAGTCAATCCAGATGATTGGCTGATCGGCCTTGAACCGATCGAGACCGCTCTGGCCGCCGCTTGTGCCGGGGGTGGGGCCAATCTCAAACCAGTCGGGACCGACAGACACCTTGGCCCCGAGACCGGCGTGGCCGGTGGGGGCCACCCCAAAGGCCCGGGCCGTGGCCTCGGAGTGCAGGAAGTTCTTCAGTACTCCCCCCTCCAGCAGCGACAGCTTGCGGGTGGGCGTTCCCTCTCCATCGAAGTTGGAGGCGCCAATGTTGCCGGGGTGCAGGCCGTTGTCGTCGATCGAGAGGAAGGGCACCGCCAGGCTCTGGCCGATGGAGTCCTTCTGGCTGAGGCTGACCCCGTCCAGCACCGAACGGGCATTGAAGAGGTTGCTGAAGGCGCCGATCAGATCGAGGAAGGCCTCGGGACTGAGCACACAGGTGTAACGGCCGGTCTCCACCGGGGCGTAATCCAGGTGGCTGATGGTGCGCTCGGCGGCCTCGTCAATGCAGCCGGCAATGTCGAGGTCTGAGGCGCCGTAGGCCAGGCGTACGGCACCGGAACTGCGCGGTTTGCGGCCGCTCTCCTCGGCCCGGGCGTAGAGGTAGATGCTGGCGGTGGTCAGCTGCTGCTGACGGCAGGCCCCATCGCTGTTGAGGTAAATCCGTTCGCTGCTGCGCTCGGCCAGTCCGTTGTAGGGAACGGTGCTGATCGCCTGGTGGCGTCCGAGCAGATCATGCTCTGCGGCCTTGAGCTGCTCGAGCAACTTGAGGATGCCCTGGGGCTGATGCAGCGGTTGATCCAGGGCCGTCAGCGGTGCTGTGGCCAGGGGTGAGAAGGCAGGCGTCTCTTCGGCGTTCCCGAATGCCGCGGCATCCCGGGCACCGGAGAGGGCTCGCTCCAGTCCGCTTTGGGAGAGGTCCGAGGTGCTGGTGGTGCCGACCAGCCCTTCACTGTTCCAGACACGGATCGTGATCGAACTGCGCTGGGCCCCCTTGAGTTGCTTGGGTTCGCCGCGGTCGACCTGCACGGAGGTGTCGGTGCTGCAGGCCGCGCCGAGGTCCCACTGGCGGATGCCGTGCTGCTGGGCGATTCCCTCGAGCTGGCTGCGCAGCTGTTCGGCGTTGAGGCTTTGGTTGGTTTGGCTCATCTCAGCGGCCCCCCACGGTGATGGAGTCGACCTTGATGTGGGGTTGTCCGACGGTGACGAAGATGCTGCCGCTGACGGAACCGCAGAAGCCTGCGGCTAGCTCGAGGTCGTTGGCGCACATCGAGATGCGCGGCATCACTTCCTTGGCCTCGCCGATCAAGGTGGCGCCCTTCACGGGTTTGGTGAGCTTGCCGTCTTCGATCAGGTAGCCCTCCTCCACGGCGAAGTTGAACTGACCGGTGGGTCCGACACTGCCACCGCCCATGGACTTGCAGTAGAGGCCGCGGTCCACCGAGGCGATCAGGTCCTCCGGTTGATGGGGCCCCGCCGCGATGTAGGTGTTGCGCATGCGGCTGGCGGCGGCGAAGGTGTGGCTCTGGCGCCGTCCGCTGCCGGTGCGGGCATGGCCCGTGCGCAGTTCTCCAGCGCGGTCACTGAGGAAACGCTTGAGGACACCGTTCTCGATCAGCACGGTGCGTTGGGCCTCCAGTCCCTCGTCATCCATCGAGAGGGAGCCAAAGGCGCCGCCCGTCAGCCCTTCATCGATGGCGGTGACGGCTTCATGGGCGATCGTCTCGCCGACCTTCTCGGCAAAGGGGGTGGTGCCGCGCTCCACCTGGGTGGTTTCCAAGAGGTGGCCGCAGGCCTCGTGGAAGATCACTCCACCGAAGCGGTTGGCCAGCACCGCTGGCATCTGGCCGGCCTCGACGTAGTCGGCGTAGAGCATGTTGCCGGCACTCGTACAGACCTCATCGGCGGCCTGGGCGACATCCCACTGGCGCAGATCGTCTGGGCTGTCGGAGGTGCCGTAGCGGCGTCCGACGCCGGCCCGGTGATCACCATCGGCGGCCAGGACATTGAGGCCAACGGATTGATGCAGACGGATGTCCCGGCCAAAGGTGCCGTCACTGGCGGCCACCATCACTTCCTGCCAGTCCCGGGCATAGCTGCCCCGGCGGGCCTGGAGATGCTTGCCCTTCTGCTGCAGCTGGGCCGTTCCCTCCAGAAGCTTCTGGGTGCTCTCGGTCAGCTCAGGGCAGCTGCTGAGCCAGAGGTTTTTCTCCAGGGCGAAATCCCTGAGGGCCGGTAGACCTTCGAAGCCGCTGAGCCCCGTTCCGTCCAGGTCCAGTCCCAACATCCCGAGGGCTTGGGTCAGCGCCGTCGTCAGTCCGGCCTCGCTGAGGTCGTTGGTGCTGACAAAGCCGTCCCGCTGGTCCCGAAACACCCGGATGCCAGCTCCCATGCCGAAGGCCGGCGTCACGCTCGTGATGGTGTCCTGTTCGGCCAGGACACCGAGGTGATCGGTCCGCTCCAGGAAGATCTCAACGAGATCGGCGCCGGCGGCTTTGCCCATCGCCAGGAGTGATTCCAGGCGCGGGCTCCAGCGCTGATCAAAGGGGCCGAGTAACAGCTCAGCGTGGGACGGGATGGAGGCAATCACGCGGGTTGTTGACGGTTGGGCATGGATGGCAGCGGGCCATCACGGTCCTAGCAAGAAGGCCCTGGCCAAAGCGACCAGGGCCTAACCCCCTACGGGGAACTGCGAATGACGCAGGAATCAGCGAACGGCGGGCTGGTAGTTCTCGCTGCGGATGGGGTTCGTGAAGAACAGCTTGGCCATCTCGGCACCGTTGGCGACCCAGTAGGGCAGCTTGCGCAGAACCTTGAGGGGAGCTGGGGCGTTGCCTTCATCAGCAGCGCTGAGTTTGTCGTTGTTGCGCACCAGGCGCTCAAGACGCGTATAGAACTTCGGATGGTCGACGTTCAGGACCACGGGGAAGACCCGCGCGGTGGTCTCGTTGGTCTTGGCGATGACGTACTTGTCGTACTCGCGGGCATCGAGGCCGAGGGCTTCGTAGAACTCCTTGCGAGCCACGTCCCGGACGTACATCGTCGCGAACACGGCCAGCAGGAAGAAGCGACACCAGAGGCGAGCACGCAGGCCGGTGACGCTCTTGGGCTGCGCCTTCATCAGGGCATCGAAGAAGTCGCCGTGGCGGTTCTCGTCTTGGCACCAGTTCTCGAAGAAGTTGAAGATCGGGAAGATCTTGCTGTCGGGGTTCTTCTCGAGGTGGCGGAAGATGGCGATGTAGCGCCAGTAGCCGATCTTCTCGCTCAGGTAGGTGGCGTAGAAGATGTATTCGGGCTTGAAGTACGTGTAGGCCTTGTTGGCGGTGAGGAAGCCGAGGTCGAGCTGCAGACCGAAGTCGCTCATCGACTTGTTGAGGAAGCCAGCGTGGCGGGCCTCATCGCGGGCCATGTGAGCGAAGCACTCGGCCAGCAGGGGGTTGCGCTCTTTGATCCGACGGCTCAGTTCCTTGTAGAGCAGGAATCCGGAGAACTCGGAGGTGCAGCTCTGCTCGAGGAACTCGACGAAGACCTTGCGGGTCTCGGGATCGAGTTTGTCGGCGGCGCCTTCGAACTCCTCGTTGCGAACGAAGTGATGGCGGTTGTAGTCCTTGCGGAACTCCTCGCAGATGGCTTCCAGCTCATCGGCGTTGGGGCTGAGGTCCATGGCAGCCATGGCCTCGAAATCCGTGGTGTAGAACCGCGGAGTCAAGATTGTGTCCTTCACCGGATCCTTGGTGGCCGGTGCATTGGACGTGCCGATGGCTGTTGCGGCGTCAGATGAGGCAACGGCGGTGGGAGGCACCATCGGGCGGCTTGAACGGAGCAAAACCCATCGTAGGCGGCTTTGGTGCCAGCCCGTTGAAGGGCTTCATCACTCGCAGGTTTAGTTGGCCCCGAGCCATTTCTGACCATTCAGACGCTGCACCAGCCGTGAGACCAGCAGCGCCTGGGTCATTTTTTTCTCGTCAATCAAAAATGACTCCAGCAGGCTCGGTTCGCTGCCGGCTTCAGCCAGGGCGATGGTTTTGGCCGAGCTGATGGAGTCGCTGGTGAAGCAGAGCCAGAAGCGCCGCCCATTGGGGAGGCTGCCCTTCACCTGCCAACAGCTGCTGCCGACCACGGGCATGGGCCCCTGCTCAAAGCTCAGGTTGCAGTCGCTGGGGCCGCCGTAGGCCTCGATTTCCTTGGCCAGAGCCGGAATCAGCAGATTCGGGACAAACTCCGCGAAGGGCTTGTCTTCCGGGGCCGGAGGTTTCGCCGCCTTGGCTGGTTTGGCGTCTGCGGCGCTTGCTGCGGGTTGGGCGGAATCGGTCACCGGTGCAGGCCTCAATCCAGACGTTGGCTGAACTTTAGGGAGTGCTCACCACTCCTCTGAGCTGCTGCTTCCCCAATCGTCAGGATCGGGGCTGCTTGCCGCAGGTGGGGGTGTCGCGCTGGCGCTGCTTTGGCCGCGCCGGATGACGCGAAAGGGAACGGACACCGTTGGGGCGGGATCGGCGGCCCCGCGGCTGGGGCCAGCCCAGGCGGTTTGCGGGCGCTCTGGCTCAGTTTCGGCCCCCCAGTCCTCCCGCTCGGGCGCTGCTCGCCGCGGGCGCTCTTCAGCTGGCGGGCTGAATCCCGCCCAGGACTCGGGCTCAGGGCGGCGGCGAACGGAGCGGCGGGGCAGGATTTGCGGTCCTCCGCCCTGCAGAGCCAAGGCTGCCCCGGCCGCGCTGAGGCCAGCCCCCAGGCTGGATGCCCCGGCGATCCAGAGGCCCAGGGGCAGGGCGGGTGAGGTCCAGGTGAGGACGCGCACGGCCACCGCTGGCTTGGGGTTCACCGCTCCCACGACCAGGGTCGCCAGCAGTGGCGAGAGCAGCGGCAGCAGCAGGATGCGTTTCAACACAGGGGCGATGGAGTGCCTCAGGGCTGGATCGGACCGGTCCAGCGCTGCAGCTGACCGAGCTCATAACCGAGGCAATCGAACACGCGGATCACCAAAAAGTCCACCATCTCCTCCAGGGATGTCGGCTGGTGATACCAGGCGGGGGCGGGGGGGGCGATCCGCGCTCCCGCCTCCGCCAACGTGGTGAGGTTGCGCAGGTGGATCAGGTTCCAGGGGGTTTCCCGCGGACAGATCACTAGCGGCCGGCCTTCCTTGAGATGGACATCCGCGCAGCGCTCCATCAGATCGGTGGCGACCCCTGAGGCGATTCGCCCGACGGTTCCCATGGAGCAGGGAAGGATCACCATCCCGCGGGTGCGATGGCTGCCACTGGCGATGGCCACGGATTGATCATTCCAGCGGTGGCAACGCAGTTCCCCGCTGCTGCAGCCGAGGCGTTCGCGCCAGAAGGCTTCCTGGGCGGATGGCTCGCTGGGTACCCGCACACCGAGTTCGGCTTGCCAGACGCCGATCGCTCCGCGACTGACAATGAGATCCACGGATTCCCCGGCCAGAAGCAACAGCTGGAGGGCCCGCTCGGCCAGGGGTTGAGCACTGGCTCCGGAGACGGCCAGAACGATGGGCAGCGGCGCTGCCTGGGCGCTGCTGTCGCTCAACGCTCAGTCCTCGCCGTCCGCGTCAGTCTCGCTGGAGTCGTCGGGGCTGAACTCCTCGTAACCCTCGGGCAGGACCACGGCCAGATCGATCTGATGCCGCAGGACATCGACCTTTTGGATGGTGACTTCCACCTGGTCGCCCAGCATGTAGGCGCGGCGGTTCTTGCGACCCACCAGCTTGTTCTGACGGGAGCGGTACTCGTACCAGTCGTCCTTCAGGGAGCTGACGTGCACCAGGCCCTCGACGTGGGACGGGGGCACTTCCACGAAGAAGCCATAGCTCTGCACGCCGCTGATGGTTCCGGTCAGGGTTTGGCCCACAAGCGGTTCGGCTTGACGGGCCTGGGCCATGGCCAGGGCGTCGCCCTGGAGTTCGCTCACAAAGCGGCCGCGCTCGTTCAAGCGATGCAGCAGTGCTCCTGTGAGGGCTTCCTCGACGGGGGAGAGCTGGCTGGCGGTCAGCAGGGGCCAGTCGATCACCCCATGGCTTTCATCGGAGGTGATGTCGACGCGGGTTTTGTGCCGCACGGAGGGACGATCTTTCCCCTCACTCATCAACAGCACCAACAGGTGCTGGTTCCAGAGGTCGGCGTAGTGCAGGGCCGCACAGCACCAAGGGGCGTAGGCCTTGTCCTCTGCGGCCAGGGTGTTGCTGCCGGGCTCTGCACTGAGGCTGACGGGTTTCAGGGGGTCCCGCAGTTGCTGTTGCAGCACCCGGGCGCGGTCACTGGCGGCGAAGGCCACGGCCAGCTCCTGGGCGCTGGCGTTGCCATCGGCGGAGAGTTCCAGGGGGATCTCGAGGGCCAGAGCGGCTTTGGCCACGTCGTTCAGGGCCTCGGCATCGGGCGCACCATTGAGGGCATAGATCGCGGGGAGCTCCAGAGCGGCCATGTGGCGGCCTAAGGCCCGGTGAGCCTGGAGGACCATCTCCCGCAGCAAGCCGGCTGTGGAGAGGGCTGGATCCAGCTGAACCATCCAGCCCTGGCGGCGCTCATCCGGTTCGGGAATCGCTAGCTCCGCGAGCCCCTCCAGGTTGGGGATGCCCAGGTCCAGATCAATCGAGCCCTGGCTCAGGCGGTTCTGCCGGAGGGTCTGGGCCAGGGCGATCAGCTGCTCCAGCAGGGGCAGTTGATCCTTGAGCCCCTTCAGGGCGGCAGGGGTCGTGCGCGCCTTCGGTTTGCGATCGGCCAGGGCCTGCAGGGCTTTGGTGTCAACCAGCCCGTCGGCCGAGATGGTGCTGCGGCAGAAGCGGAAGTGCTCCAGCTGCCCTTCGGCGTTGAGATCGAGGGCCACCGAGAGGGCCGCAGCGGGCGTTCCGGTTTTGAAGGCCGCTGCTTTGGTGGTGGCGCTGGGCAGGTAGGGCAGCCAGCTTTCACCGACGCAGAGCGCTTCACTCCGCTCCCGCAGGAAGAGGTCCAGGGCGCTGCCAAAACCCACCCGTTCAGCAATGGCAGGGGCGTGCACCCAGAGCCGCTGGCCGTTCTCCAGGGATTCCAGGGAGACCGCTGGCAGGAGTGGCGCTTCAGCACTGCCCCAGAGCTGCAGCACCAGGGTGGGTAGAGCGCTCAGGTCATCCCGGGTCTTGAGGTCGAGGGCCTTGGCCGTGCTCTTCGGTGCGGCGGGTAGCTCCCTCAGACCGTGTTTGGTCAGCAGCAGATCCAGATCAGCCTCCGGTCCGGCATTGACCGCAAGGCTGCGGGCGACGTGGCCCTCGGGGGCGAGTTGCCCGACGGGGTAGCGATCGACCTTGACCTCCACCACGGCTTCGGTGGCGGGTTTGAGGTGCTCGCTATCTCCAGCTGGCAGGTTGATGGCCGTCAACAGACGGTCGTCCAGGGGGACCGCCACCAGGAGGTCGTTTTGCTGCTCCACCTGGGCCAGGAGGCTGGTGGTGTTGCGCTGCAGGATGCATTGCACCCCACCCTCCGGTGAGCGCCGACGCCCGCCCTCACGGGTGACCCGAACCAGGACCCGGTCACCGTTCCAGGCGTGGTTGAGCTGGTTGTCGCGGATGTAGATGTCTTCGCCACCGTCCTCGCGCAGGGCGAAGCAGAACCCTTTGCTGCTGCAGCGAAGCCGGGCTTCGATCAGGCCCTCGTCCTCGACGCGACTGATGCCCTCGTCGGCTTCCTCGAGCACCCCAGCGCGGGCGAGGGCGGTGAGGGCGATGCGCAGCTGTTCCTTGTCGGCCTTGGTGCTCAGGCCCAGTCCTTTCTCAAGCTTGCTGAGGCTGAGGGGCTCCTGCTGCGGGAGCTGCTCGATGAGGTCCGCGACCGTGAACTTCATGGCTGTTGGGGTGGGCTTCTGCGGAGCGGACAAGCCCAAATGAGGTGGTGGTTCTGCGTGCCCCAGGCATCACTTGAAGACGGCCAACGCCTTCGAGTGCTGCTGAAGCCTCACCATCCTACTCAGCGTCCTGGGCGATTTCCTCGGTTTCGTCGTCCTGGCCGGCTTTTAAGAGCAGACGGCCGCCGATCACGAGAAAACCCACTGAGGCGGCCAGCTGCAGGGCATCGGTCGGGATGACGGCGGAGAGGGACCCCCCGGCGCCTGCCCCCAGCAGGCTGGCGAGAACCAGAGCGCTGGCACTGCCGGCGAAGACGGCGCCGCTGCGGCTCGAGGTGCCGCTGATGGTGACGATCGCCAGTTGGGTCTTGTCGCCCAACTCGGCCAGGAAGACCGTCAGGAAGGTTGAGGCCAGGAGAGGGAGCTGCATGGCAATCAGGCCAGGGGGAACATGCTGACGGCGGCCTGCCGGCCGAGCCAAAGACCGAGGGCGATCATCAAGATCCCGGCCAGGCGTTCGAGTTGACCGGGGGGCAGGACCCGCGAGAGCCAGCGCCCGAGGACGACCCCCACCAGGCTGGAGCTGATCAGGGCTAGGGAGGCGCCAATAAAGACCAGGACCGGACGGCCTGATTCCGCCGAGAGCAACAGCGCAGCCAGTTGGGTCTTGTCGCCCAACTCGGCGAGGAAGACGGTGGTGAAGGTCGTCAGGAAGACCGCGCCAAAGCTGGCGGCCTTCTCCTCTTTTTTGGATTGCTGTTGCGTGGATTCCGGTTGAGGCGTGTCGCTGCTCGGGGCGGACTCAGGCATTAGGGCTGGCGATCGTTGTCTTCAGCGGGCTGGCGGATCGCCTGCTCGAAACGCTTCATCACGATGCCACGACCGCCGTGTTCGCAGCGGATCTGCTGCCGGCAACAGGCGATGGCGAAGTCGTTGGCCTCCTCGGAGGGCACGTCGAATAGCTGGGCCAGGTTTTCGACGCGGCAGAAGACCGGCCGTTCGTCGTAGATGCGGCAGGTACTGGAGCCGGTGTCGAAGTGGATGCACCAGCCGTCGGGCCCCACCATCGAGAGATAGAGCTGCTGCTGCTCCTCGTCCAGCGCGTCGAGGGCTTCATTGCGCTCCCCGGGGTCCAGGCGGCAGCAGGAGCCGCAGCCGCTGATGCAGCGCCATTGAAGGGTCTCAGCCATGGTTCATCCCCCAGGCGCTGTGACAACCCGTCACAGGAGCGATCCCTGCGGGGGCGGCGTCGGCCCGTCTGCTTTTAGGCTGCTGCAAACACGTGCAGCTCCCGAGCCGTTCTCCCATGGGAATCGACTTCCACCTGATCGCCAACTTCGCTGCCCTGTTCCTGATCACCCTGGTCGGCCCGGCCGTGATCTTCATCCTCTTCTACCGCCGCGGCGCCCTCTGATCGGAAGGGTCTTAGGCCTCCGCCTCATCGACACGCTTGGCCCCCTGGAGGTTCTCTTCAGGGGGCTTTGTTGTCTCTAGGCCGCCAGTCCCATCGCCCTGGCTGCGTCTTGAACCAGGGCTTTCACATAGGGGTGTTCCGCCTTCGGGTGATCGATCTGAAGGGCTTCCAGCCGGCCCTGCTGGGCTTCGCCCCGGAGTTCCTCCCCATCGGCGTTGCGGATCACCACGGCGTTGCCCTCCCGCCGCACCCAGTAACTGCGCTCCTGGCGTTGGAGCACCAGCGCTTCTCCGCTGCTGGGGCGGATGCCCACCACCTCGAGTTGAAGGCTCTCTTCGCCGTTCCAACGGTTGAGCCTGAGGTGATAGGCCACATCCACCTGCTTCGGCAGCAGATGGCCAACCGCTCCCCAGCGCCAGGCCATGGCCCGCACCCGCGCTTCGCCCTGGCGCAGGCTGAGCTGAAGGTGACCACCCCGCAGCTCCCGCTGTTGGCTGATCGTGCAGCCACAGCTCCAGAAGAGTGGGGTGGGATTGCCAATGCCGAAGGGCTCCAGCCGTTGCAGCTCTCGCCAGAGGGGCCGGTTGATCTGCTCCAGCTTCAGCAGGGCCTCGGGCATGACCAGCTGCAGGCCCTCCCGCTCGCGCCAGACCTGCGCCAGGTCGTTGAGCCGTTGATGCAGGGCCGTGACCCGCTCGGCCTTGACGGTGAAGCCCCCGGCGGCGGGGTGGCCACCAAACCGCTCCAGCAGATCACCGCAGGCCTGGAGGGCGGCATCGACGGCAAAGCCCTTGGGTGCCCGCACCGAGGCCCGCATCCGGCCATCCCCCTCGGCGGCCAGCAGGGCGACGGGGGCGCCGTAGTGCTCGACCAAACGGGCCGCCACGATGCCAATCACGCCGTGATGCCAATGGCTTTGGGCCAGCAGTAGGAACGGACTGCGCTGGTCTCCATCCGCTTCGGCCAGGGCCCGTGCCTCCGCCTCGATGGCATCACAGAGCTCCCGGCGTTGGCGGTTCAAGCTCTCGCATTCCCGGGCCAGTTCCAGGGCCTGCTCCGGGTCATCGGTGGTCAGCAGATCCACCACCAAGCGCGGATCCCCCAGCCGTCCGACGGCGTTGATCCGGGGGGCGAGTTGGAAGCCAACGGCACCGGCATCGATCGGCGCATCGTCGAGACCGGCCACCTGCTGCAGGGCCTGGAGCCCCGGCAGCGGACTGTCCTTGAGCCGTGGCAAGCCGTCCATCAACCAGCGGCGATTGACCCCCTGCAGCGGAGCCATGTCGGCGATGGTGCCGATGCAGAAGAGGTCCAGGGCCATGGCCAGAGCCTTGGCTGAGCGGTTGGCCTTGGCCAGGGCGCCGGCGAGGACGTAGGCCATGCCCACCCCGGCCAGGCCCCGGTAGGGGGAGTCCTCCGGGGTGCACTGCGGGTGCAGTAGGGCGCTGAGGGGCGGCCGCTCCTCGGGAATGGTGTGGTGGTCGGTGACGATGACCTCGAGGCCAAGCGCCTGGGCGCGCTCGAGGGCTTCCCGTGCGGAGACCCCGTTGTCGACGGTGACCAGCAGTCGAATGCCCTCAGCGGCCAGCTCCTCCACCATCGAGACATTCAGCCCATAGCCATCGGACTGGCGGCTGGGGATGGCCGCTTGCGGTTGCGCCCCTAACTGCTGCAGGACACCGATCAGGAGCGCCGTGCTGGTCATGCCATCGGCGTCGTAGTCGCCGCAGATCGCCAGGCGTTCGTTGGTTTTGCAGGCCTGCTTCAGGCGCTTGACCGCCAGGCCTAAGTCGGGGAAGTGGTGCTTGGGATCGGGGGCATCCGCGGGGTTCAGCAGTGCTTCGATCGCGGCAGCACTGCCAAAGCCGCGTCGGCTGAGCAGGGCAAGGATGGGCTCTGAGAGTCCCAGGGCCTGCACGTCGCCGGGGAGCTCCTCGAGGGCCACCGCAGCGGGAAGCTGCCAGTTCTGCTGCAGGCGCTGGTCGAACAAGCGTTGCTCTGGAGACTCGAGGAGCACGCTTGCGGTTCGTCAGCTTGCATTCTGAGCCGTGAGCAGGCTCTGTCCAGGCCCTGGCGTCCAGCTCCCTTAGCCTCACCCCAGCATTCGGCAGCCCCTTGGTGCGACTGGCCCCCGAGGCTCTTCTTTGGGACGTGGATGGCACCCTCGCCGAGACGGAGCTGGATGGCCACCGCCTGGCCTTCAACCGCGCCATGGCCGAGGCGGGACTGCCCTTTCACTGGGACCCATCCACCTATCTCCCGTTGCTGCGGGTCACCGGTGGCCGGGAGCGGATGGCTGTGTTTTTGGAGCAGCAGGAGGGCTGTCGCCCAAGCGATGAACGGCTAGATGCCCTGCAACGCTCCAAGCAAGCCCACTACAGCCAACTGGTCGCAGCGGGTGAGATTCAGCTCAGGCCCGGTGTCCTGCGGTTGATGGCCGCTGCCGCGGCAGCGGGTCTGCCCCAGGCCATCGTGACCACCAGTGGTCGATCGGCGGTGCAGGCCCTGCTGGAGCGTCAGCTGCCGGACCACCGGGACTGGCTGGCCTTCTGGGTGTGCGGGGAGGATGTCAGCGCCAAGAAACCGGACCCCCAGGGCTATCAACTGGCCTTGGAACGCCTGGGCTGTGCCGCCGAGGGCGTCCTGGCCCTGGAGGATTCCGGCCACGGGGTGACGGCCGCCCATCGGGCCGGTTTGACGGTTCTGGCCACCCGCAGCGCCTCCAGTTCCCATGAACCGGCGTCCCATTTCGCGGCGGCAGCGGCGCTGCTGGATGGGCTGGGGGATCCCGATGTGCCCTGCCAGGTCCTGCGCGGCCCGGCTTGCCCTGAGGGCCAGATCACGCTGTCCTATCTGCAGCGACTGTTTCCAGGCGGATGACCCGGATGCCCATTCAGGCCACCCGCTTTGATCGCCTGCAGCGCCAGGGAGCGCAGTTGCTCTGGGGCTCGTTCCAGGGCAGCTGGCGTCGCCGCAGTGCTGGCCTCCTCGCCCTGCTGTTCGGCTTCTATGCCGGCCAGAACGTCACCAGCTGGTGGCTGCAGACCATTGGTCAGCGCCCCTTGGTGGTGCTCTCGGTGGTCGTGCTGCTGGAGATGGTGGTGCGTCTGCGCACCCGAATCGTCCAGGGACGTCCGCCGTTGGGATGGCTCGTGCTCGACAACCTGAGGATCGGCCTGGTCTATGCCGTGGTCCTGGAGGCGTTCAAGCTGGGATCGTAACGATCGAATCAGTGGAGCTCTGCCGCTTCAAGTGAGGCGGCAGAGCCCGATTTGAGGCCTGCGATCAGGCGTCGTCGCCGTCTTCTTCAGCCACGGGATAGACGAAGCCCTGGGCGCGGCCGCTCAGCACAGCCTTGCCGATGGAGAGAGCCTTCTGTGCTGCCACAGCAGCCTTGCCTTTCCAGGTGGCGTGGCGCTGGTTCCGCTTGCCCTTGGACGTTTTCTTCTTGGGAACAGCCATCCCGCTTACCTAGTCAGCCAAACCAAGATCTTCCCTTGTCGTCTTTCCTTTCGTCAAATCGCTAAGCTCCAGCCAACGACAGATTGATGTGAGCAGCGGCGCGTCTCCGAGTCAGCTAGCGCAGCAGGTGCCCTCATCCCAAGCGTCCCCCGCCCCTGAGTCCAGGCGTTCAGAGCTTTGGCGCGATCTCGGCATCAGCCGCCCGGCGCCCCCCAGCTACAGCCAACTGCTGACCCAACTGCGCAGCGGCAAGGTCAAGGAACTGTTGCTCTCCCCAGGCCGCCGGGAGGTCCAGGTGACCTACGCCGATGGCAGCCGTGCTGAGGTGCCGGTCTTCAGTAACGACCAGGTGTTGCTGCGAACGGCCCAGGAAGCCCAGGTGCCGCTCACGGTTCGCGACGACCGTCAGGATCGGGCCACCGCCAGCCTGGTCTCCAACGGTCTGCTGCTGCTGCTGCTCTTCGCGGGCTTGGCTCTTTTGATTCGTCGCTCCAGCCAGGTGGCGAACCGAGCGATGGGGTTTGGCCGCAGCAAGGCGCGGATGGCGGAACCGGAAGCTGCGGTGGCTGTGCGCTTTGAGGATGTCGCCGGCATCAACGAAGCCAAGGAAGAGCTGCAAGAGGTGGTGGCCTTCCTGAAGGAGCCAGAGCGCTTTACGGCCGTCGGGGCCCGCATTCCCAAGGGGGTGCTGTTGGTGGGGCCCCCCGGCACGGGCAAAACCCTGCTGGCCAAGGCCATTGCCGGTGAAGCCGGTGTGCCCTTCTTCTCGATGGCCGCCTCGGAATTTGTCGAACTCTTTGTGGGTGTTGGCGCCAGCCGGGTGCGCGATCTGTTCCGGCAGGCCAAGGAGAAGGCTCCCTGCATCATCTTTATCGATGAGATCGATGCCGTTGGACGCCAGCGGGGCGCCGGGATCGGTGGAGGCAATGACGAGCGTGAGCAGACCCTCAACCAGCTGCTCACGGAGATGGATGGCTTCGCCGAAAACTCCGGGGTGATCCTGCTGGCGGCCACCAATCGGCCCGATGTTTTGGATGCCGCGCTGATGCGTCCCGGTCGCTTCGATCGGCGGATCCATGTGGACCTGCCGGACCGCCGCGGGCGCGAGGCGATCCTTGCGGTTCATGCCCGCTCCCGACCGCTTGAACCTGAGGTCTCCCTTTCGGATTGGGCCAGCCGGACCCCTGGGTTCTCCGGGGCTGACCTGTCGAACCTGCTCAACGAGGCGGCGATCCTGACGGCCCGGCGCGAGCGGCAGAGCATCAACGATGAGGCCATCAGCGATGCCCTTGAGCGCATCACGATGGGTCTCACGGCCGCGCCGCTTCAGGACAACGCCAAGAAGCGCCTGATTGCTTATCACGAAATTGGCCACGCCCTGCTGGCCACCCTGCTGCCGAAGTCGGATGACCTCGACAAGGTGACCCTGCTCCCCCGCTCGGGCGGAGTCGGTGGTTTTGCCCGCACGATGCCCGACGAGGAGGTCCTGGATTCGGGCCTGATCAGCAAGGCCTACCTGGAGGCGCGGATGGTGATGGCCATGGGCGGCCGTGCGGCTGAATTGGTGGTCTTCGGACCGAGCGAAATCACCCAGGGCGCCTCGAGTGACCTGGAGATGGTCAGCCGAATCGCCCGGGAGATGGTGACGCGCTATGGCTTCTCGGCCCTGGGTCCCCTATCCCTGGAGGGCGAGGGCTCAGAGGTGTTCCTCGGTCGCGATTGGTTGCGCTCAGAACCCCATCACTCCCAGAAAACCGGGAACCGCATTGACGCCGAGGTGCAGCAGCTGGCCCGCCGCGCCCTCAGCCAGGCGGTCTCCTTGCTGGAGTGCCGCCGGGAACTGATGGACGAGTTGGTCAATCTGCTGATCGAGCGCGAAACCATCGAGGGGCCTGAGTTCCGCGCCGTGGTCGAGCGCGCCGGCGAGCTAGGCGAAGCGAATATCGAGGCTGCGCAGGTAGGTCTGTAGGCCGGCGTCCTGAATCGGCAGCAGGTAGGCGGGCTGACCGCTTCCATTCACATGGGAATGCCAGTAGCCCGGTGGGGTGATGAAGGCACCACCGGCCTGCCAGTCGATCCGCTCGGGATTGCGGATGGTGCCATCGGCGTTGAGGTCGGTGCCCACCAGGGTGTAGACCCCAGGCTGGCAATCGATGATCAGATCCAGGGCCACCGATTGATGGCGGTGGGGCGCTTGGGTTGCCCCGTCAGGAACGATGCCGTACATCGCCCAGAGCACATGGGTGACCGTGCGGGTGCTGGGTAGATCGCGGTTGGCCAGCAGCAGGCTGATGCGGTTGCTGCTCGCGCTCCCCGGTTGCTGAGCCAGTTTGAGCAGCTCAGAGCGCAGCCATTCGGCGCGGTAGTGGGTGGCTTCGAAGCGCGGCTGGCTGGGCACGACCCCCAGGTAGCTCAGTAGGGGGGCGTCATGCACCCAGTAGAGAACGCTGGTGCTGCTGGCCTCAAGCAGCGGGGTGCCGCCTGAGGGCAGCACGAACAGATCGCCTTCGCTCCAGTGGATGCTGGTGTCCTGCTCGGCCTCACGGCCATGGCAGACGCCCGTGCCGGAGAGCACAAAGAAGAGGGAACTGGTGGCGCTTGCCGCGGCACGGACGCCCTCTCCAGCTTCGATGCGGATGAAGTGGGCTGCGAGGCCGGGGCTGGTGGCTGGGCCGGTGGTGCCTAATTCAGCGCTGAGGTCCAGCGGAATGATTCCACTGGGACCGCTGCCGTGGAGTTCAGGCCCCCAGCTGCGATAGGGGATCGGTTCGGTGAGACCCCTGCGGATCGGATTGGCCGCCTGTCGGTAATCAAACAGCAGGGCCTTGTCGGCCACAGGCGAGTTTTGGTTGGCCTCAGCCTGGACGCTGAGCCGAAGATCCGCTGATGGACGATCGGGGGTTTGAGTCATCGGGTGACACCAGGTCCAGGGAGAGGTGGCTCTGGGGCGAGCCTGCATGCATGAGTGGCTGGCTGCTGCAGGAATCGCTACAGCGCAGGATCAGCCCCCAGCGACGGCGGGAACGATGCTGACTTCGTCCCCATCCTTGAGGGGGGTGGTTTGGTTCTCGAGGAAGCGAATATCCTCGCTGTTCACGTAAACGTTCAGGAAGCGGCGCAGTTTGCCGGCCTCATCACAGAGGCGTCCCTTGAGACCGGGGTAACGGCCATCGAGCGCGTCAATCAGGCCATCGACGCTGGAGGCGTCCAGGGAGACGCTGGCCTCATCGTTGGTGAACTTCTGAAGGGGGGTCGGGATCAGGACCTGAACGGGCATGGCGGGGAGTGGAAGGGTGTGGACTGGCGGTCGGTCGTGATCAGGCCTGCGCTTGATCGGCCTGGGCTTGCTTCCAAGCGGTGTTGAAGGCGTCGAGTTGTGCCTCGATCGTGTAGGGCTTGCCAATGGCATCCACCACGGCCTCGGTGGTTTTGAGGCCGTTGCCAGTGATGTAGGCCACGGTGCGCTCTTCAGGGTTGATCTTGCCCTGCTCCACCAGCTTCTTCAGGACGGCGATGGTGGTGCCGCCTGCGGTTTCGGTGAAGACGCCCTCGGTTTCAGCCAGGAGCTTGATGCCTTCAACGATCTCGGTGTCGTTGACGTCGGTGATGTTGCCGCCCGTGCGGTTGGCAATGTCAATGGCATAGGGGCCATCGGCCGGGTTGCCGATGGCGATCGACTTGGCGATGGTGTTGGGCTTCACCGGGGTGATGAAGTCGCGGCCCTCGCGGAAGGCGGTGGCGATGGGGTTGCAACCCTCGGCCTGGGCGCCGCTGAAGCGCACGGCCTTCTCCTCCACCAGTCCGCACTTGATGAATTCGTCGAATCCCTTGCGGATCTTCGTGAAGAGGGAGCCGGAGGCCAGGGGCGCGACGATGTGGTCGGGCAGTTCCCAGCCCAACTGCTCGATCACTTCGTAGCCGAGGGTCTTGGAGCCTTCGGAGTAGTAGGGGCGCAGGTTGATGTTGACGAAGCCCCAGCCGTAGGTGTTGGCCACCTCGGAGCAGAGGCGATTCACCTGGTCGTAGTTGCCCTTCACCGCCATCAGGGTGGGGTTGTAGATCAAGGTGCCCAGCACCTTGCCCAGCTCCAGGTCGCTGGGGATGAAGACGCAGCACTCCAGTCCGGCGTGGGCGGCAATGGCGGCGGTGGAGTTGGCGAGGTTGCCGGTGGAGGCGCAGCTGACGGTCTTAAAGCCCAGCTCGCGGGCACGGGTCAGGGCCACTGAAACCACCCGGTCCTTGAAGGACAGGGTCGGCATGTTGACGCCGTCGTTCTTGATATAGAGGCTCTTGAGGCCCAGGCGCTTGGCCAGGTTGTCGGCCTTCAGCAGGGGGGTGAAGCCGGTGCCGACATCGATCGGATCCCCTTCGATCGGCAGGAAATCGCGGTAGCGCCAGATGGAGGCCGGACCGGCTTCGATGGTGGCGCGGCTGACACGGTTGCGGATCGCCTCGTAGTCGTAGACCACCTCGAGGGGACCGAAGCAGACGTCCTCACAGACGTGACGTGCCCCAGGGTCATAGGCCTGGCCGCATTCCTTGCAGCGCAGTCCGGTGAAGGTCGGCCCAACGCTGGAGCGGGAAAGGGTTGCGGTCAAGTTCAGATCCTGAACGTTGGGACGAAATTAGCAGCGCCAATTCACCGGCAGGTTTAAACCCGACCCGCAGGATCGGGTATCTCCAGGTTTGTCTTGAGATCCCCCGTGGCGGCTTGACCGGCCGGTTGTGCTGCCTAGTCTCGGCCAGGGATCGGCTCGGCTTGTGCAGGTATCGGTTCAAGGCCTCAAGCGGCTGTTGCGCTGGCTGGCCAGTGCTGCCCTGGTGCTGGGTTTGTTGGTGCTTCTGCCGCGCCTGGTGATCGAGGCGCAGTGGTTTGCGCAGTTCGATGCCCTCACGGTGGTGCTGCGCCGCTGGTTGTTTCAGTGCCTGGCCTTTGCTCTGGTCCTGGGGTTGGGTCTGCCGCTCCAGCTGCAGCAGCTGCGCCGCTGTTGGCGCCTGAGGCAGGAGGCCCCGCGCAAGCAGCTGCGGGAACGCCCCTTGGCGCCCCTCGCCAGCGGTCCGCTGGTGGCGGTCTTGACCGGCCTGCTCCTGCTGCTGGTGATGGGCCTGAGCTATCTCTTCCTGCAGGCCCGGGGCCTGATCCTGGATCCCTTTGGCGGTGAGGTCATCACCGGCCTCTCGGTCCTGGCGGATCTGCCGCCAGCACTGGTGCTTGGCCTGGCGGTGGTCCTGCTCCCCTGTCTGCTGCGGTGGCCCTACAGCACCCTGCGGATCAGCCTGGCGGCCGCCCTGGCCGGCTCGGCCACGGCCTGCGCCCGTGGTTGGAGCCTCTGGCTGCCGGGTCTGCTGGCCGTTCCCTTTGGCGAGGCCGACCCGCTGACGGGCTTTGACCTGAGCTTCACGGTGCTGCGCCTGCCGGCCCTGCACCTGCTGGTCAGCCTGGTGATCGCCCAGGTCCTGATTGGTTTTGTCGGCTGCCTCTGGCTGACTTTCTCGGAAGGGACCTCACTCACCGATCTGCGCTTTCCAGGGTTGAGCCGCGAGCAGCAACGGGTGCTGCAACCGCAGTTGGCGGTCTTGGCCCTGATGGCGGCCCTGAGTTACGGCCTCAGTCCCTTTGACCTGATGGTCGAAGGCAGTGGGGTGGCTTCGGGGGCTGGCTTTGTTGACCTGCACATTCGTCTTCCCCTGCGGCTGCTGTTGGCCCTGCTGCTGTTGATGAGTGGCCTGGGACTGCTGGTGCCGGTGCCCCGGTCCTGGTTTCGCCGCGCGGCGATGTTGCCCCTGCTGGTGTCCGCCTGCCTGCTGCCGATCGTGGAATGGGGTCTGGCGCCCCTGGTGCAGCGGGTCTGGGTGCAGCCCCGGGAGCTGCAACTGGAGACCCCCTATCTCAGGCGCGCCATTGCGGCGACGCGCCGGGCCTTTGGCCTCGAGGCCGTGCGGGAGCTGGATCTCGAGCCCAAACAGCAGCTCAGCGCCGCCGATCTCAAGAGCGCCGAGGGCACCTTGGCCAACGTGCGGCTCTGGGACAGCGGGCCCCTGCTGGAGGCCAATCGCCAGCTGCAGCAACTGCGGCTCTATTACGACTTCCCCTCCGCGGCCGTCGATCGCTATCCGCTGAATGCCGACGCCAGCGCGCTGGGCTCCCAGCAGGTCCTGATCGCTGCCCGGGAACTGGATTCCTCGGCGCTGGCCAAGGGCTCCCGCACTTGGCTCAACCGCCATCTGGTCTTCACCCATGGCTACGGCTTCACGGTCTCGCCGGTGAACGTCTCCGGCAGCGATGGGCTGCCGCTGTATTTCGTCAAGGACCTGGGCCGCAGCGGCCGGGTTCAGGCCCTGCCCCAGCTCGGTCAGAGCCAGAAGCGCGTGGAGCAGTTCCTGCCGGTGGGACGCCCGCGGCTCTACTTCGCCTCCGCTCCCGCTCCCTACGCGATTGCCCCCTCCCAGGTGCGGGAGTTCGACTACCCCGAGGGCGATCTCAACGTCTATTCCCACTACGACGGCCAGGCGGGGGTGCCAATCCACGGGCCCCTGGATCGCCTGATGGCGGCGATCTACCTGAATGAGGTGCGGCTGCTCTTCACCGGCTCCCTGACCCCCTCCTCCCGCCTGCTGGTGCGCCGGCAGGTGAACGAGCGTCTGCAGGCCCTGGCTCCGTTCCTGCGTTTTGAGAGCAAGCCCTATCTGGTGACGGCCCGCGTCGAGGACGACCCCGATTACAGGCCCGAGCACCACCAGTACTGGATGCTCGACGGCTTCACCGAGAGCCGCAGCTACCCCTATTCAGACGCCAACCCCGATGGCATTCGCTACTTCCGCAATCCCGTTAAGGCGGTGGTCAATGCCTACAACGGCGATGTCTGGCTCTATGTGAACGATCCGAACGACCCGGTGCTGCGGACCTGGCAGAAGGTCTTCCCGGATCTCTTCCGTCCCCTCTCAGCGATGCCCAAGGCCTTGCTGGCCCACATCCAGGTCCCCAAGAGTCAGTTCAACATCCAGGCCGAGCGCCTGCTGCGCTACCACGTCACCGACGTGCGCACCTTCTACAACGGTGATGACGTCTGGGCCCTGCCGCTGGAGATCTACGGCGATGCCTCGGCTCCCGTCCGTCCGTATCACGTGACGATGCAGCTGCCCGGTGAGCAGCGTCCTGAGTTTGTGCTGCTGCTGCCCTTCACGCCTCTGAAGCGCCCGAACATGGTGGGCTGGCTGGCGGCCCGCAACGACACCCCCAATTACGGCGAGCTGTTTTTGGTGCGCTTCCCCCAGCAGCGTCTGCTTCTGGGACCTCAGCAGATCTCGGCCCTGATCGAGCAGGACCCGGCCATCAGCTATCAATTTGGCCTCTGGAATCGCGTCGGCTCCCGCCTGCTGCGGGGCAATTTGTTGGCGATGCCCGTTGGCCAGGGCTTGCTCTATGTCGAGCCGATCTATCTGCAGAGCAACAACAACGCCCTGCCCACCCTGGTGCGTGTTGTGGTCACCGACGGGAGACGCTTTGTGATGGAGCCCACCTTTGATGAGGCCCTGGCGCGCCTGGTGTCGGTCCAACCCAATGGGGGCATGCGCGCCTTGACCCTGCCCCAGCCGGTCCTTCCCTAATTCGAGGACAAAAAAAGGGGCCCCGAAGGGCCCCGGTCATTCAGTGCGACGCCTGAATCAGGCGGCCACAGCGGACTTGGGGTCCAGTTCGCCCTTGGCGTAGAGGCCGGCGTAGTAGTTGATGTCGCGCTGCTTGATCTTGCTGGCGTTGCCGGCACACCAGAACTGCTGGTAGCGATCGAGGCAGACCTGCTTCATGTAGGCCCGGGCAGGCTTGTTGAAGTGGCGGGGGTCGAAGTTGGCGGGATCCTTCATCGCGGCTTCACGCACAGCGGCGGTGAAGGCCAGGCGGTTGTCGGTGTCGATGTTGACCTTGCGGACACCGTTGCGGATGCCTTCCTGGATTTCTTCGACGGGCACGCCGTAGGTCTCGGGGATGGCGCCACCGAACTTGTTGATCATCTCCAGCCATTCCTGGGGCACGGAGGAGGAGCCGTGCATCACCAGGTGGGTGTTGGGGATGGCCTTGTGGATCTCAGCGATGCGGCTGATGGCCAGCACTTCACCGGTGGGCTTACGGGTGAACTTGTAGGCGCCGTGGCTGGTGCCGATGGCGATGGCCAGGGCATCAACCTTGGTCTTGGCGACGAAGTCGGCAGCCTCAGCGGGGTCGGTCAGCAGCTGGCTGTGGTCGAGCTTGCCCTCGAAGCCGTGGCCGTCCTCGGCCTCGCCCATGCCGGTCTCCAGGGAGCCCAGGCAGCCCAGCTCACCCTCAACGCTCACGCCGATGGCGTGGGCCACGTCCACCACTTCCTTGGTGACAGCCACGTTGTAGTCGTAGCTGGCAGGGGTCTTGGCGTCGGCTTCCAGGGAGCCGTCCATCATCACGGAGGTGAAGCCGTTGGCGGCAGCGCCGAAGCAGGTGGCGGGGCTGTTGCCGTGGTCCTGGTGCATCACGACGGGGATGTCGGGATAGGTCTCAACGGCAGCCAGGATCAGGTGGCGCAGGAAGTTCTCACCGGCGTACTGACGGGCGCCGCGGGAGGCCTGAAGGATGACGGGGCTATCGGTCTCATAGGCAGCCTCCATGATCGACTGCACCTGCTCCAGGTTGTTGACGTTGAAAGCAGGGATGCCGTAGCCGTTTTCAGCGGCGTGGTCGAGCAGCAGCCGAAGCGGAACGAGCGCCATGGGGACACCAATAAGGGATTGGCGGGGATCCTAACCGGCGCCTTTTCCCTTAAACCCTGGCCCTGAGTCCAGCATCCGCAGATTCCAGTGCCAGATCGCAAACCCGCTGGCTCGAGAAGGCTTCCGCGAGCCCGGGAACCACGGGTCGGCCCTCGATGGCGGCCTCGGCCCACCACTGGGTGATTCGGCGGACGGCGGCGAGACGGCCATCGGGCCAGGTCTGGGGGAAGGCCAGGCTGGGATCGGGGCTGATCTCCTCCAGGGCCCCGCTGCTGCCGGAGCGCCAAAGTTTGAAGCCGTGGACGTAGTCGCTTTGGTTGCTGGATCCCAGCACCAGGCTGCCTTCGCTGCCATAGACCTCGATCCAATAGCCCCGACCTGGACGGGTCACCGAGCCCAGTGCCACCTGTGCAGGGATCGAGCGGCCCTGGTGGTCCTCCAGCTCCAGTTGCAGCAGGGCGATGTCTTCGGCATCCACGGCCGCCATCCGCCCACTGCCATCGGCCAGGGGGCGCTGGGGAATGGCCATGCTGCGCTGGGCACTCAGGCTGCGGGTTGGGCCAACCAGCCAATGCAGGGTGTCAAAGGCATGGGTTCCGAGGGATCCCAGGACTCCACCGCCGGCGGCCCGCTGGGAATACCAGTTCCAGGGACGGCTGGCGTCCGCCCGACTCCCCATCAGCCAGTCCAATTTCACCAGCCAGGGCGTGCCGACGGCGCCGTCCTGCAGGAGCGCGGCGAACTGTTGAAATTCAGGCACGCCGCGGTATTCGAAGTCCACGGCCACGGTCACCCCGGCCTGGAGGGCCTGGCGCTGGAGGGTCTCCACCTGGGCGGCCTCCAGGGCGACGGGCTTCTCGAGCAGCAGGTGCTTCCCGGCGGCAATGGCCGCCTGGGCCAGGGCGAAGCGCGGTTCAGGGGGCGTGGCGATCACCAGGGCATCCACCCGGGGATCGGCCAGCAGGGCATCGAAATCGCTGAAGCCTGGGAGGTCGTGGCTGCGGCAGGCCTGATCGAGCCGCTCGCTGCGGTGGTGCCAGAGGGCCACCGGTTCGGTCAGGGGGCAGTCCCGCAGGGCGGGGAGGTGCACCTTTTCGCCGAATCCCAAGCCAACAAGGGCCACCCCTAAGGGACGCTGTTGGGTGCTGGATCCGGTCACGGCGGCTCGGCGTTGCTGTTAGGAGCCTGCCAGGAGCTCTTCCCCGGCGGCGCAGACCGCTTCGATGGTGGATTCGATCAACCCGTCATTGGCGGAGGCCTGCCACTGGCTTCCCCATTGGGGCAGCCCATTGACCGAGGTGTCGCGGTAGAGGCGCTGCGCGCAGTCCAGCTCCATCACGTAGAGGCTGCTGGCCGGGGGGCGGACCTCCTTGCCATCGGCACCCGCCTCCGGGGTCGGGGGTTGGAAGCGACTGAGCACCGTCAGATTGCCGTTCTTGTTCAGGCGCAGGCTGCCGCGATCCCACCACTGCTGTCCTTCGCTGGTGACGGGCACCTCCTGCCAATCCACCGGGCCCGCGAGGACCGGCTGGGGAAGGCCACTCAGCAGGACCAGCCCCAGCAGGAGCCCGCAGACGGCGCCAAGGATTCGCTTCACGCGGCGACCGCTTTGCTGTAGCCGTGCATCGTTAGCAGGCTGACCAGGGTGCTGCGCAGTTTGGGGCGGGGAACGATGTGATCGACAAAACCGTGGTCCTGCAGGTATTCCGCCGTTTGGAAATCGTCCGGCAGCTTCTCCCGCAGGGTCTGCTCGATCACGCGCCGGCCCGCGAAGCCGATCAAGGCCTTGGGTTCCGCCAGGATCAGGTCGCCGAGCATCGCGAAGCTGGCGGTGACGCCACCGGTGGTCGGGTGGGTCAGCAGGGGCAGATAGAGCAACTCAGCCTTGCGATGGCGCTCCAGGGCCCCGGAGATCTTGGCCATCTGCATCAGGGAGAGCATCCCCTCCTGCATGCGGGCACCACCAGAGGCGCAGACGATCAAGACAGGCGCGCGCTTGGCGGTGGCGGTTTCGATCAGGCGAGCCAGCTTCTCGCCGACCACCGATCCCATCGATCCGCCCATGAAGCGGAAATCCATCACCCCGAGGGCCATCGGAATGCCCTCAACGGTGCACATCCCGGTGATGACGCTGTCTTTGAGGCCGGTGGAGCGCTGGGTGTCGCGGATGCGATCGGCGTAGCTGCGGCGATCCTTAAAGGCGAGGGGATCGGTGGGACACAGTTCGGTGTCGAGGGCCTCAAAGCTGCCCTCATCGACGATCAGACGGATCCGCTCCTCACTAAAGATGCGGTGGTGATAGCCACAGCCGCTGCAGACACTGGCGTTGGCGGCCAGGTCCTTGCGGTAGACCACCAGCCCGCATTCGGGGCACTTGCTCCAGAGGCCATCGTCTTCGCTGACCTCCTGGGCATTGCGCACCGCAGGAGCGGTCTTGCGGCGATCGGCAAACCAGTCGAACAGCGACATGGTGATAGCGGTCTCCGGATGGTCTGATCAGACCATTAAAGGGCGCTCCAGCCCAAGTGCTCGCCCAGCTGTTGCAGCCAGAAGCTGTTTCCAGCCATCCAGACCGCCAGTCCGCCGCCCACCAGGAAGGGGCCAAAGGGGAAGGGTTGGCCGCGCTTGAGCCGGCCGCTGAGCAGACCGACCAGACCAAAGAGCGCCCCGGAGAAGACCGCCAGGGCGACGCTCAGGCCCAATCCCGTCAGGCCCAGCCAGGCGCCAAGCAGGGCGGCCAACTTGGCATCCCCCAGCCCTAGAGCAGGTTTCCCAAGCAGCTTCTGGCCGGCGGCGCTGGTGGCTTCAAACCCCAGTAGGCCAGCGCTGGCAGCCAGGAGATGCCAAAGCAGGAGCTGCGGCTCTGGACCACCGCTTTGGCTGAAGACCGCCAGCAGGCTGAAGACAAAGCCCAGCAGAACCCCGGCGCGGCAGAGGGGCTCCGGCAACCAGAGCTGATCCAGATCAATCAGCAGCAGCGGAAGCAGCAGGGTCACCAGACACCAGCCGGCCAGCAGCTGCAGAACGGCCGGGGCCTGCCCCAGGGCTTCGGGATGGCCCAGGGCTGCCGCCAGAAACAGACCGCCGCAGAGCAGCTCCACCGCCGGGTAGCGCAGGCTGATGGGGCTGCCGCAGTGGCGGCAACGGCCGCGCAGCAGCAGCCAGCTGAGAACAGGGATGTTCTCGCTCCAGCCCAGGCCCGTGCCGCAGTGGGGGCAGTGGCTGCGGGGCATGACCACGGACTCCTGGCGGGGATAACGCCAGGCGACGACGTTCAAAAAACTGCCGATGCACAGACCCAGCGCAGTGATCAGCAGCAGAACCGTGCTGGGAAGAGTGCTGAGCATCAGAGACCCCGGTAGGGCGAGCGGGAGGGACGGCTGCGGGACGGGCGGGACCGGACCCAGTCCAGTGGGATGAACTGCTCCTCGGGCAGGAGCACCGGCAGTTCAAAAACCACCCGCCCTTGCCCTGGGCTCAGCACAATCCCCTGGGGCTCCAGGGCCGAGACGGAGCGCTCAAGGAACTGGAAGTAAATCCTCCGCGCCTGGGCAATCACCGCGGCGCTATTGATCCGATCCCAACGGGGTTGCGCAGATACAGAAGAACCCACCGCGCCTCGAATCTCAAAGGAGAGAGGAGCTGGTGGGTTGATACGACTGGGCTGAGGAGCAACCGATGTGGGAGGACCGTGTCCGCCAGTTGCGCCCCAGCCTAGGGGTGAAGTTGGCTCAGGCCAGCTTCTTTTTCTCTTCGATCATGCGGTGAATGATCGGGGTCAGGATCAGCTCCATCGCGAAGCCCATCTTGCCGCCGTTCACCACGATCGAGGTGGGGCTGGACATGAACGAATCGTGGATCATGTCGAGCAGGTAGGTGAAGTCGATCCCCCACTTCTCACGAGCACCCTTGCGGAAGTGAATGATCACGAAGGACTCATCCGGGGTGGGGATGTTCCGGATCATGAAGGGGTTCGAGGTGTCCACGGTGGGGACACGCTGGAAGTTGATGTCGGTCTGGCTGAACTGCGGGCAGATGTGGTTGATGTAATCCGGCATCCGGCGCAGGATCGTGTCAACGGTGGCCTCGGCGGAGTAGCCGCGCTCAGCGTTGTCACGGGAGATCTTTTGGATCCACTCCAGGTTGACGATGGGCACCACGCCCACCAGCAGGTCAGCGAGGCCAGCGACGTCGTAGCCCTCGCCCTTCACGCCACCGTGGAGGCCTTCGTAGAAGAGCAGGTCGGTACCTGAGGGGATGTTCTCCCAGGGGGTGAACTGGCCGGGCTCGAGGTTCGTGCCGAGGCGGGCGTTGTGGTCAGCGGCCTCTTCCACGGAGTGGAGGTAGTAGCGCTTCTGGCCAGCGCCGGTTTCGCTGTAGCTGCGGAAGAGCTCTTCGAGCTTGTCGAACAGGTTGGCCTCAGGGCCGAAGTGGGAGAAGTTCTCGCCCTTGGCCAGGGCCGCGCCCATGGCCTCTTTCATGGCGGCCCGCTCGTAGCGGTGGTAGCTATCGCCTTCCACCACCGCAGGGGTGATCCCCTCGCGCTTGAAGATGTGCTCAAAGGCACGCTTCACAGTGCTGGTGCCTGCGCCGGAGGAACCGGTGACAGCAACAACCGGGTGACGCTTCGACATGCGCAGGGATCGGTGGAACTAGCGGCGAGTTTGGCAGGTCGCGTGGCCAATCCCGCCGATCCGTTGATCCCTGTTGCTTTAGGCCTCGAGGGCGGCCAGCAGTTGATCGCCCATGGCCTTGCAGCCCAGTTGGGTGCAGCCCTCGGCCATCAGATCACCGGTGCGATAGCCCTGGGCCAGGACCCGGTCCACGGCCTGCTCGAGGGCGGTCGCGGCGGCGTCTTGCTGGAGACCCACGCGAAGCATCATCGCGGCGCTCAGCACCATGGCCATCGGGTTGGCCTTGTCCTGGCGCGCAATGTCGGGGGCAGAACCGTGGATCGGTTCAAACAGGCCAGGGCCGCTTTCGCCTAGTGAGGCTGAGGGCAGCATGCCGATGGAGCCGCTGAGCATCGCGGCCTCATCGCTAAGGATGTCGCCAAACAGATTGCTGGTGAGCAGCACGTCGAACTGACGGGGGTTGCGCACGAGTTGCATCGCGGCGTTGTCCACGTACATGTGGCTCAGCTCCACGCCCGCATAGCTGCTGGCGTGGAGGGCCTCGACGCGATCGCGCCAGAGTTGGCTGACATCCAGCACGTTGGCTTTGTCGACGCTGCAGAGGCGGCCGCTGCGCTGCTGGGCAATGTCAAAGCCCACCTTGGCGATGCGATCGATCTCATCGTCGAAATAGGCCATGGTGTTGAAGCCGCGCACCCGGCCATCGGCCTCAACGCGGCCCTTCGGGGTGCCGAAGTAGACGCCCCCGGTGAGTTCGCGCACCACCATCAGGTCCACCCCCTCGATCACCTCGCGCTTGAGGGTGGAGGCATCGATCAGCGCCGGGATGATCTTCACCGGACGCAGGTTGGCGAAGAGCCCCATGCCGGAGCGCAGGCCCAGCAGCCCGGTCTCCGGGCGCTTCTCGCGGGGCAGGGTGTCGTATTGCGGCGAGCCGATGGCGGCGAGAAGCACGGCATCGGCGGCCTTGCAGGCCTCGAGGGTGCTGGCGGGCAGGGGTTCGCCGGTGGCGTCGATGGCGCACCCCCCCATGGGCTGCTCGTTGTAGACCAGCTCAAAGCCATGGCTGCGGCTGACCGCGTCCAGCATTTGGCGGGCCACCGCCGTGATCTCAGGACCGATCCCGTCACCGGGGAGCAGGGTGATCCGGAAGCTGGTCATCGACGTCCGCCTGGGCTTCGGGGGAGGCTACGGCTTGACTTGTTTTTCCAGTTGGCGGAGCGCCTTGCCGAGCTCGGGCAGCTTGTTGAAGGCCGCTGAGCAGCGCAGCCAGAGGCGGTTGGGGATGGCGGGATAGCCGCTGACGACCTCACCGGCGGCCACTTCCCCATGGACCCCGGACTTGGAGGAGGCGATGGAGCGATCGCCCATGACGGCCTTGTTGGCGAGGCCCACCTGGCCGGCCAGGATCACGCCGTTGCCCAGCTTGGCGCCGCCGGCAATGCCGACCTGGGCCGCCAGGGCGCAGCCCTTGCCCGTGGTGACGCCGTGGCCGATGTGGACCAGGTTGTCGATCTTGCTGCCAGCGCCGATCCGGGTTTCGCCGACGGAGGGGCGATCGATGGTGCTGCCGCAGCCCACCTCGACGGCATCCTCGAGGACCACCAGGCCGGTCTGGGGCATCTTGCGCCAGCCGCTGGCGGTGGGCACAAAGCCAAAGCCTTCACTGCCGACGACGGCATTGGAGTGCACCACGCAGGCGCGTCCCAGTCGGGAGCCGGGGTGCAGGACGGCGCCGGCATGCAGTTCACAGCCATCGCCGATCTGCACGTCGTCGTAGATGACGACGTTGGGGTGGATCGTGCAGGAGGCGCCGATTTGCACGTCGCTGCCGATCACTACGTTGGCGCCGACATGGCTCCCCATGCCCACCACCGCCTCCGGTGCAATCACGGCGCTGGGGTGAACACCCGGAGCCTTGGGGGCACGGGGGTAGAGGGTGTCGAGCGTCTCGGCAAAACCCAGCCGTGGGTCAGCCAGGGCGACCCAGGCCATGCCCTTGGCCGTGGCTTCCGCCTGGGCGGCCTCGCATTCGTTGCCCTTGGCGGGCAGCAGCACGGCGCTGGCGCCGCTGGCATTGAGGGCGGCCGCCAGGGCATTGCCAGCCTCAAGAAAACTGATCTGACCGCTGAGGGCCTGGTCGAGGGCGGCGGCGGCACCCAGCTCCGGGTCCTCCCCGAGGTGGTGCTGAAGGGACTGGATCCCACCTGCGGCCTTCACCTCGCTCAGTTGGCTGAGCAGTTGGCTGAAGCGCATCGGCGGCGGGGGGATGTGCTGCGGATGGTAGGCCGATTTCTCAGGTCTCAGCTTGAGGCGATGACGACGAGGTGATCCCGATGAATGACCACTCCGCTCTGGCCCTGATCCCCCTCCAATTCATCGCTCGCTAGGGCGCTGAGGCCCCGGGCGAGCTCCCGCCCGTCCTCGCCCAGAACACGCACGGCCTCGCGCCGGCCAAAGGAGCCGTCCACGCTGCGGACCCCGACGGCCAGCAGCGAGGCTCCCTGCTCCAGCAGCGCACGCTCCGCTCCGGCATCCACGGTGATGCTGCCCTTGGGCAGCAGGGCATGGGCCAGCCAACCCTTGCGGCTGCTCAGGGGGGTCTCACTGGGGCGGAACAGCGTCCCCAGTTGTTCGCCAGCCAAGACGGCTTCCAGCACAGCGGGATCGCGGCCATCGGCCAGGCGCACCTGAATGCCGCTGGCGGTGGCGATGCGCGCGGCCGAGAGCTTGGTGGTCATCCCGCCGGTGCCCCAGCGGCCCCCGCCTTTGGCCACCCCGGCCAAGGCCTCGATCTCGGCTAGGGACTTGACCTCAGGGATCGGCTTGGCGCCGGCATCGCTGCGGGGATCACCGGAGTAGAGGCTGTCGATGTCGGTCAGCAGGACCAGCTCATCGGCCTGGATCGCCACCGCCGCCAGGGCGGAGAGGGTGTCGTTATCGCCAAAGCGCAGCTCATCGGTCGCCAGGGTGTCGTTCTCGTTGATCACCGGGGTGACGCCCCAGCTGAGCAACTGCTCCAGGGTGCGGCAGGCGTTCTGGTAGCGGCGCCTGGAGGCCAGATCGGCACGGGTCAGCAGCACCTGGGCGACGCAGCGCCCGCGGGCGGCAAAGGCCTGGTCGTAGAGGGTCATCAGTCGCCCCTGGCCCACGGCGGCTGAGGCCTGCAGACCCTCCAGCTCCGTCGGTCGCTCGCCCAGTTGCAGGGCCTGGCAACCCAGGCCAACGGCGCCACTGGTCACGAGCACCACGGGCTCCTCCCGTTGCCAGAGGCCGCAGAGGCTGGCGGCTAGGTCGTTAATCACCTGCTCGGTTCCGCGGCTACCGGAGCCCCGCAGAACACTGGTGCCGACTTTGATGACCCGGCGCATCCCCATCGTCAGGAGAGCTCCGCTCCAGCCAGTTGGGCCAACTTCACCTCAAAGCGCTGCCAGTGGTCATGGCGGCAGGGCTGACCGGTGGCGTCAATCGGTTTGACCAGCACGGTGTACATCCCGAGTCGGTTGCCGGCCAGCACATCGGTGAACACCCGATCGCCGACCATCGCGACCTGGGCGGCGGGGAGATCGAGCTGTTGCAAGACCCGGCGCAGGGGGGAGCGCCGCGGCTTACCGGCGCTGGTGGTGAAGTCCACGCCCAGACGCTCGGCGACGCCGCCAATGCGGGCCCGGGAGGGGTTGTTGCTGAAGAGGTGCAGCGGCACGGTCTCCTGCGCCCGTTTCAGCCAGGCCTCCATCGGTTCGGGGAGGCTGGAGCCCCGGTGGGGCAGCAGGGTCCGGTCCACATCCAGCACCAGGGCCCTGATCCCCTGGGCCAGCAGGCCATGCAGGGGAAGGTCCACCAGGGTTCCAGCCGCCACCAGATTGGGCTGCAGCAGTTCGGAGACGGAAAGGCGGGTCACCGAATCAGTCGTCACCGAGCTCGCGGTCCTCGAGTTCTGCCTCGATCCGGGGCTGAACACGTTCGAACTCTTCGCCCTCCACCAGCACGCCCTCGCCGTTTTCCATGCGGGCCACGACAAAGAAGGGATCCAGGGGGATGAACAGGCCGTATTCCTTGTCCTCGGCCCGGAACTGGATCAGCATTTCGTAGAGGTCGGTCTCATCGTCCTCATCGCCGTCGAGCTCGTCCTCGTCGTACTCCTCGGGATCGGGTTCCTCCAGGTCCCCGCTGACGGTCAGGGTGACAGCGGAGCGCACGAGGGTCAGGTCGTGCTCCTGCAGCACCACATCGGCCACCGAGAGGATCGGCTCGGCATGGCTGAGCTCTTCGATGACCTCGTCTTCGCCGTTCTCGTTTTCGGCGATCTGCACCAGGCAGACCGGGGTGTCGACGGGGGTCAGCAGGGCGTAGTCCTTGCCGTCCAGGGGAATCAGTTGCTCAAGGAAGCAGAGCAGCTGGCGCCCGCTCTGGTCCCGCACCAGCACGGTCGGGACATCACCGGTGCCGTTGATGCTGGGGCCGTCAGTGCTCATGGCGCATGGGGGAGATGGCCTAAGGATGCCTGGGCATCGGACTCCAGGCCATGGGCTGGGGTCGCCTTGCTGACCGCTGCCGGCTCCGGCCCCTCCTGGAGCCACTGCTCGAGCAGCAGGGCGGCGGCGGCGCTATCGAGGGCGCCGCTGCGGTCCCCCCGCAGCCCAAAGCGCTCCCCGGCATCCCAGCTGCTGGCGTATTCATTGACAAAGGCCAGGGGGAGGGCCAGGTCCCGGGCTAGGCGTTCGCCGTAGCGGCGGCAGTGCTCCGCTTGGGCAGTGGGTTGTTGCTGGGCATCCAGTGGGAGTCCCACCACCAGGGCCAGGATCCGCCGTTCCCGCACCAAGGCCTGGAGCTGCTGCAGGTCCGCGGGATAGCGGCCCCGGTGCAGCGCCGGAAGGGGTTTGACCGTCAGGCCCAGGGGGTCACAGCCGGCCAGACCGATGCGTTTCCGGCCGACATCCAGGGAGAGCACCGAGCGGGGTGCGGGGGCGGCCATCAGCGCTCGAGGGGCGTTGGGATTGGCTTCTGACCCGGCTGCAGCTGGCCAAGGACCGCCTCCAGCTTGCGGCTGACCCCTTGGCTGGTTTGCGGGGCATGGCGGCGCCAGACGCTGCGGGCCATCACCACCTCTTCCCCTTCGGGCGCCATCCCCAGGCTTTGCAGCCATTGGTTGTGCTCGTGCTTGAGGACATCACTGCGGATCAGCACTTCACCGAGGCCCTGGGCGCTCTGCTCCAGCAGCAGGTGCAGGGGTTGCCCCAGCAGGTGCTGCCAGCCGGGGTGGAGGCTCAGCTCCAGTTCTGGGATCTCTCGGCTGCCGGGGCGCAGCCGCCGGACCCCGGCCACCGCCTGCTGGCGACTGGTGTCCAACAGCATCCAGCTGGGCTGTTCGCTTTGATCGAGCAGATCGTCCACGCGGCGATCAAGCAGTTGCCGCAACTGGGCCGGCAGGGCGGCCTGCTCGAGTTGCCACATCGCCAGGGCGCTCCGGCGATTGAGCGGCAGCAGCTGCAAGTCCGAGGGCAGGGCGCGTTCGAGCGGTTCCTGGGGCGGTTCCCAGCGCCAGAGGGTTTCGTGGCGGAGTTGCTGGAAGCCCTGTTGCCGCAAGAGACCCAAGCGATTGCTGTCGGTGCTGGGGCTGGTGGCAATCCAACTGGCGGCGCTCGGACTGCCCTGGATGGCGGCGCGCACCAGGGCGGCCTCAATCGCCATGCGTCCGGCTTCTCCGGCCTCCAGGCTGGCCTCACTGCTGCGCAGGTGTTGGATCTGCCAGCAGCTGCCGCTGCGGTTCAGTCGTTGACTGACAACCAGTCCCAGGGGGGTCTGGGGGTCGCGGAAGGCCACGAAGGTCTCCGAGGCCAGGGCCGGTCGCGGGGCGAGACGTTGCAGCAGCCGCTCGGGCCCCTGCAACAGCAGGGATCGCTGCAGCAGAGGCAGGAGATCGCTGAAGCAGGGTTCCTGCAGAAAAGGCAGCTGCCATCCCCGCAGCGGCTTCACCTGAAGGCTTGGTTGAGCAGCTGAGGACACGGCGGCGCCGAAGGGGCCTCCTTCAATGGTATGGGCGATTGCTAGTTCGGGCGAACCAGCACCAGTGGGGTGCGCTCGTTGGCGTTGCCGGCGGGGTTGGGCTTGAGGGCCCGCTCCAGCAGCGCCTCATCGCAGCCGGGGCTGGAGGCCAGCACCTTGACCCGACCGAGGTCGTTGACATCCACAACGGCGACGGCGACGCCGAGCTCGGCGGCCAGTTGGCGGCAGACCTCGCTGCTTTGAACCGGACCCAGGACGATGGTCTGGTCGTAGGGCGGAGTGGTGCCGGTGACGTCGTCGATCAGGCGGGCCTGTTCACCGGCCAGCCGATAGAACCAACCCTTGGAGCCCACGAGCTTGAGGGCGGTGCCGGCGAGCCAGGCACAGAGCACGCGCGCCGGACCGACGTTGTCGATCAGGGTCTGCAGGCCGCAGGCGGTGGCCAGGGAGCTGGTGGGGTGGAAGACCCGGCAGAGCAGACGGGCCAGGCTGGAGGGCTGCAGGTTGGCCGGGTGGTTGTAGCGGCCCTGCATGACCGCCAGCGGGGTCTCGCCGATGGTCAGGACATCCCCGGGCTGCAGCACGGCGCCGGCGTAGTGCTGCAGGACCTCGGCGGGATCGTCGAGGGTTCCGAGCAGATGGGTGCGAATCGGCAACACGCTGCAGCGATCACCCTGGCGCCAGGTCGCGCTGGAGCTCTTCGCTGGGGCCGGACGGCGCAGGGGAATCAGCACCCCATCGCGTTGTTGCAGCCGGCCGAAGGGGCCGTAGTTGATCCAGAGGATCTCCAGCCAGAGGGTGTCCAGCAGGTTGCGCAGGTCGCTGCCGGCTGGGGCCTCAAGCGTGATCAGCGCTTCGGCTTGGGTGGTCTTGCGCCCTTTGACGATGTAGGCGAACCAGTAGCCATCGGCGCGGGCCTCCTCATCGGGGTGCTGCGGGCTCAGGCTGCAGCGCACGTTGACCCCAGAGAGGTCCGCGCGTCCAAGCAGGGTGGGTTTGAGTTCAATCTCGGGAACAAAGACCTCCATCCGCCGGTGTGGGTTGCGGATGCTCAGGGTTCCCTTGACCTGCCATTGGCTGTCGGAGACCCGTTGCACCTTCCAACCGCTGCTGCTGAGCCGCAGGGGTGAGGCGGGCCGCAGGCGATGGCGCAGCTCCAGCCAGAGCAACGCCAACCCAAAGACCAGGGCGGCGATCAGGACAACAGCAAACAGGGCGGCCAACGGCGGAGCTTTGCGTTCTGCGGGAGCGTAGGTGGTGCAGCAGAAAAACCCGCTTAGCGTTTCGGCATTGCGGTGGTGAGCCCCGATGCGCAAGACCTTCGTTCTCGATACGAATGTGTTGCTGCATGACCCCCAGGCCCTCACACGCTTTGAAGACAACGCGGTGGTGATCCCGATCGAGGTGGTCGAGGAGATCGACCGCTTCAAGAAGGACCCCTCCGAGAAGGGCCGCAATGCCCGCCAGATCTCGCGCCTGCTCGATGCCCTGCGGGAGAAGGGAAACCTGGCGGATGGCGTGCCGATTGATGAGGGCAGTGGCGGCACGCTGCAGGTGGTCTTCTGCCGCAGCGAGACCCTGGCCCAGTTGCCGCCGGAGCTCAAGGGCGGCAGCGGTGACAACAACATCCTGGCGGTGGCGCTGGAGCAGCTCCGCTCCGGCTTGATTGCCGATCAACCCCCGGTGGTGCTGGTCACCAAGGACACCAACCTGCGGATCAAGGCCGATGCCGTCGGCCTGACCGCTCAGGACTACACCACCGACAAGGTCGACATCGCCGACCTCTACGCCGGGGTCAGTGAGCTATCGGCCAGTGCAACGGCGATGGACACCCTCAAGAGCGAGGGGGGGCTGCCGCTCACGGAGCTTCCCTCCGCTGAAGGTGCCGACCTACAGGCCAATGAGGGGGTCACCCTGGTGGATCAGGCCCAACCCAATCACACGCTGCTCGCGCGTTTTGATGCCCAGCATCAGCGGCTGGTGCCGCTGCAGCGCAGCACGCGGGCCCGACTGGGCAAGGTCTCGCCCCGCAACCGCGAGCAGACCTTTGCCTTGGATCTGCTGCTGGATCCCTCGGTGCAACTCCTGACCCTGGTGGGGAAGGCCGGGACGGGGAAAACCCTGCTGGCCCTGGCGGCGGGCCTGCACCAGGTGGCGGATGAACAGCTGTATGAACGCCTGCTGGTGACCCGGCCGGTGATCTCGCTGGGCAAAGAGATCGGCTTTCTGCCCGGCAGCCTCGAGGAAAAGATGGGCCCCTGGATGCAGCCGATCATCGACAACCTTGATTTCCTGCTCGGCAATAGCCCTGAAGAGGAGGGCCGTTCGGGAGCCAAGGGCGCCTCTGGGCCTGCGAATCGTGCCGGCACCAATCGTGCCCCCCGCAGCAACTGGACGGACCTCAAGGGGATGGGGCTCCTGGAGGTGGAGGCGATCAGCTACATCCGCGGTCGCTCGATTCCCCGCCAGTACATGGTGGTGGATGAGGCCCAGAACCTCACCCCCCACGAGGTCAAAACGATCGTCACCCGCGTGGGCGAGGGCACCAAGATCGTCTTCACCGGTGACCCGTATCAGATCGACAATCCCTATGTGGATGCCGAGAGCAATGGCCTGACCTGGCTGGTGGAGCGCTTCAAAGGGCAGCCGCTCGCGGGCCACATCACCTTGATCCGCGGCGAGCGCAGCGAACTGGCGGAGCTGGCGGCGAACCTGCTTTAGACCATCGCCTCCGGGCGCACCCACTGATCGAATTCTTCGGCGCTGATCTCGCCGAGCACCAGGGCGGCTTCCTTGAGGCTCAGCCCGTGCTTGTGGGCATGTTTGGCAATGCCGCTGGCGCGGTCGTAGCCGATGGCGGGGGTCAGGGCGGTCACGAGCATCAGGCTCTGATTCAGCAGCCGCTCGATGCGCTGTTCATTGGCCTTGAGGCCCTCGATGCAGTGCTCGCGGAAGCTGGTGCAGCCGCCCGCCAGCAGCTCGATGCTCTCGAGCACGTTGTGGGCGATCAGGGGCTTGAAGACGTTCAGCTCAAAGTTGCCCTGGCTGGCGCCGATCTGAACGGCGGTGTTGTTGCCCATCACCTGGGCCGCCACCATCGTCAGGCTCTCGCACTGGGTGGGGTTGACCTTGCCCGGCATGATCGAGCTGCCCGGCTCGTTTTCCGGCAGGACGAGTTCCCCGAGGCCGCAGCGTGGGCCGCTGCCGAGCCAGCGGATGTCATTGGCGATCTTCATCAACGAGCCCGCCAGCACCGTCAGGGCGCCATGGCTTGAGGCCAGGGCCTCATGGCCCGCCAAGGCTTGGAACTTGTTGGGGGCGCTGCTGAAGGCGGTTCCAAGCCGCTCCGTGAGCCGCGCCGCGACCGCCTCGCCAAAGCCCTTCGGGGCATTGAGGCCGGTGCCCACGGCCGTGCCACCAATCGCCAGCTCCCGCACCCGCGGCAGGCTCTGGCGGATGGCTTCGATCGCCAGCTGCAGCTGGGCGACGTAGCCGCTGAATTCCTGGCCCAGGCTCAGGGGCACCGCATCTTGGAGATGGGTGCGGCCGATCTTGACCAGATCGGCGTAGGCCGTGGCCTTGGCCTGCAGGGCCGCCGCCAGGGCCTCAACCGCGGGTAGGAGCCGTTGCTCCAGTTCGATCACCACGGCGATGTGCATCGCCGCCGGGAAGGTGTCGTTGCTCGATTGGCTGAGGTTGACGTGGTCGTTGGGGTGCACTGGGCTCTTGCTTCCCAGTTCACCGCCGAGGGCCTCGATCGCCTTGTTGGCGATGACCTCGTTGGCGTTCATGTTGCTCTGGGTGCCCGAGCCGGTCTGCCAGACCTTCAGCGGGAACTCCTGATCCAGATCTCCGGCGGCCACCTGCTCGGCGGCGGTCACGATGGCGCCGCAGAGGTCCGCATCCAGCTTGCCGAGATCGCGATTCGCCTCAGCGCAGGCCGCCTTGAGCTGACCAAAGGCATGCACGATCGCCAGGGGCATGCGCTGGCCGAAGGGGAAGTTCCCTATGGAGCGCTGGGTCTGGGCGCCCCAGTAGTGCTCCGCGGGAACGGCGATGACCCCGAGGCTGTCGGTCTCTTGGCGCTGACTCATGGGGCGGCGACGATTTCGCTGTTGAGTTCGTTGACCTCGCGGTTGAGGCTGAGCTTCGTATCACCCTGGGGACGGAGCCCGGTGATGCCGCTGAGCGCTTCGTTGATGGCGTCGATGCTCACGGGCCCGCTCTCATCGAGGACCACCTTGCCCTCGCGGTCGAGCACCACGACCTGGGGGATTTGGCCCTTCCAATAGCTGGCGGGGTCAATGGCGCCGTGGGTCTCGCGGTTCTGCAGCGGGTCGGTCTGCAGCAGGATCAACTCAGCGCTGCGGCCCCAGAGGCGCTGCAGTTCGTTGAAGACGACGGCGTACTGCTTGCTGGCGGCGCTGTCATCGAGGAAGAAGCCCAGGATGATCACCCGGTGCTCCTCCAAGGCCTGCGAGAGGGTGCTTCGCGGCGGCACCAGGGAGCCGTTGCCCGCGTAGAGCGCGTAGATATTGCCGTCGTAGCTGTTGGTGTCCCGCGCGGCCTGGCTTGGTGCGGCGAGGCCCAGCACCAGAACCAAGCAGAGGGCCAGCGCTGCAAGGGGCTTCAGCAGCCGGGCCAGGGTGCGGGGCATCAACGCAGGGAAAGCTGCGGCCATTGTGGCCTTCAGCAGGTCAGGAACCGCGGCCGATGCTGCGGCCCATGCCCTGGAGGATTCCGCGGCCGACCAGGCCAATGGCCCGACCAATGACCTGGGTCAGCACCACCACCACCAGATCCCCGAGTCGCCTGAACAGGGCCTGGACCTGGGGGGCAAGGGCATCGCGACCCTCCAGCACGAGGGTGATCAGTTGCTGGCCCCAGCTGAGCTGCTGCAACTCCCGGTCCCGGGGTTCCATGTGCTCGATCGGAACGATGGCGCCTTGCTTGAGTCCATAGAGCAAGCGGCGGCTTTCGTAGAGCTGGACGGGCCTCTCAAACAGGCTGTCCCAGCGTTGCTGGGAGTTCAGCTGGTTGCGCAGTCGCTCCAGGTTCCGTGTGGGCAGGAGATCACTGCGCAGTAGGTAGCGGCGCAGATCAGGCCAGGTGCTGCAGCTGGCGAGGATTTCTGCGCTGATCAGTTCCGCCGTGCGAATCAGCCAGTTGCTGATCAGTGCCTCCAGGTGGAGCAGCGCCTGGGGTTCATCGGGGGCCAACAGGCGGCCGTCCACCAGGATCGGTTGGGCGCAGACCAGGGCCGCGAGCATCGGCAGGGCAGCCGGGAGTTCTGGATCCACCGCGGTGAGGTCACTGGCCTCACTCAGGCTCTGGGCGACGGGAAGCAGGCCCCCCTCAAGCGGTAGTTGGACGTATTCACCGGCCATGGCCCGCATGGAGAGGCGACGCAATTCCGGTTGCTGCCCAAGCCAACGCTCTTCCAGAGCCACACCGCGCAGCTGCTCGTGGCGGAAGCGGGTGATCAGGAGGTCGAACTGGGCCAGCAGGGCGAGCAGCAGATCGCGGCGGTGGTCCGTGTTCAGTCCCTCCAGGGCCATCAGCTGACCGCTTTGGTTGCTGAGACCGGTGGAGGCGGCCGTGATCAACCGCTCTTGGATGGCCTCCCAGACCCCGATGGCCGTGCGCTCCCGCAGGGTGATGCCAACGACGGCCTGCGGCTCCGGGCGCTGCAGCGGAGCCTCAGACGGGAAGGCCATGCTGATCGGCCCCCAGAGCCAAAGCAGCAGCCGTTTGGCCAGGGCAAGTTCCCGCAGCCGACCCGCCAACAGCAGGGCGTTCAGGCCCACCGGCTGGAGGTCGAGCCAGCGGCGGCAGCGCAGGGCTTCCGCTTCGATTTGAGCCAGGCCACTGCGCAGCAGCCACTGGCCAAGGCCCAGCGCCTCCCGGCTCTGCTCGGGTTGCTCGATCCCGCGCAGGGGCCGCAGTTCCACCACCCGTCCGCCCGTCAGCAGGGTGTCAACGGCGGCGCGGATCTCCTGGGGCTCCGCCTGTTGCAGCAGACCTTCAGCCGGCAACTGCAGCAGCCAGCTGCTGGGTAGGTCGGACTCCGCCGGTAGGAGCAGCAGCAGCGGCGCCGGTTGCCAGCGATCGCGCAGCTGGGCGAGTTCCCGCTCCAGCGTGGCCGCAGGCATGCCAGCACTGATGCTCCAGATCACCAGGGCGATGGCTCCCTTGTCTGGGTCGCTGGCTGCTTTGAGCTGGAACGACTCCTCCAGCAACCGCTCCAGGCCCGCCTGAATCAGGGGCTCCGCCAGGATCAGGATCGGAGGTGCGTCCTTCGCCTCGGGCACGGATCAGGGTTGAGCCTTAATGGCGCTCAAGTTAACGGGGATTGACGCCGTTTCCAGTGCTGCTCAAGGCTCTGGCGCACTTAGCGCCGCCGTCCGCTGAGATTGAGCGTGTAGCTCTCAATCCGATAGCCGGTTTGCTCTTCAATGCGATCGAGCAGATCGGCGGGTAATTCCACATCCAGATCCTGGATGGCACCGGACTCGAGGCAGGTGATGTGGCTGTGGGGATCGCTGCGGTAGCCGTAGAGCCGTCCATTGGCGCGATCAAGACACTCGATCACCCCTGCGCTTTGGAGCGCTTCAAGGTTTTGGTAGACGGAGGTGTGGCCGATGTTGCGGCCCTTGGCGTTGAGCCGCTCAAAGATGTCGCGGGCACTGAGGTGATCCCGCTCGTCCCAGAGCAGCTCGAGCACCATCCGACGCTGGCGTGAGAGCCGCATTCCCAGGTCTTTGCAGCGGGAATAGGCGAGATCCACCCCGTGGGTCCCGCCGGCCGATGCGTTGTTGGGTGCTGAGGAACCAGCCACGACCCAAAAAGGTCTCTTACACCGTTATAGAACCCGTAGGCGGATTGAGTGCGTCTTGGAGCCGCTCTGGACCGATGGCCTGCAGGGCTTCGGCGAGATCCACCGTGCCGTCATAGAGCGCGCGGCCGACGATGACGCCGCTCACCCCCAGGGGTGCAATGGAGAGCAGCGAGAGGATGTCCTCGAGGGTGCCGATCCCGCCCGAGGCAATCACTGGGATGCTGCTGGCCTCGGCCATGGCGCGCAGGGCGTCGATGTTCGGCCCGGCCAAGGTCCCATCGGTGGCGATGTCGGTGCTGATGATCGCGGCGACGCCGCTGCCTTCAAAACTCTTGGCCAGTTCGGTGGCTTGGACGGTGCTGGTTTCGATCCAGCCACGGGTGGCCACTAGGCCGTCTTTGGCATCGATTCCCACCACGACCTTGCCCGGGTGACGGCTGGCGAGTTCTTTGACCAGCTCAGGCTTTTCGATCGCCACGGTGCCGAGGATCACCCGATCGAGGCCGCACTGCAGCAGTTCCTCGGCCCGCTCGGCACTGCGGACACCGCCGCCCAACTGGACGGGAATCGAGAGGGCTGAGGTGATGGCCTTGACCGCCTGGTCATTGACCGGTTGACCGGTTTTGGCCCCATCGAGATCAACCAGGTGCAGCCGTTGCGCCCCCTGCCGCTGCCAATCGAGGGCCTGCGCCACCGGGTCATCGTTGAAGCGGGTGACCTGGCCGTAATCACCCTGATGCAGCCGAACGCAATGGCCATCCAGCAGGTCGATGGCGGGGATGATCTGCATGGAGGCCGGTCGGCTCAAGGACTGCCAGCCAGGCTGCCAGAGGCTGCGATCCCGCAGTTGCACCAGCGGTACCTCGAGGCGGAACGTCCGATCCAGCACGGCTTCAAGCGCCAGCCGTCGCTCCTTCCCCTTGCCGCTCTCTCCCAGAACACGAAAGTGGCGATAGCCCCGCGTCTGACCAAGGACGTTGGCCTGGGCGGTCCACTGCTGCGGCCACTTCATCCCTGGCCGAGCTGCAGGGCCAGGCCGTAGGGGGCGTTGTCTGCAGGATCCTGGATTCCCAGTTCCTGGCGCCACTGGCTGATGGGTTTCTCCCAGCCTTCCTCCCAGCGGGCGATGGCCAGGCACTGGGCCTGGTGAGCGATGGCCGAGCCATGGGCGGCGGCGGCGCTGATGCTTTCGAACTCCTCGAGCTTGAAGCGGAAGTTCGCCAGTTGGCTGGCGCTGGTGAGCAGGACATAGGCGGGAAAGCCGATCTGCGCCGCGGTGATTGCCAGCACCCCGGTCTCCCCAGCCCGTTCGGTGCCAAAGCCGCTGATGACGTGGTGGATGTCATGGGTGGTCGCAATGCGTTGCGTCAGCCATTGGCCGTCGCTCTCGATCGGCCTGGGCCGAAAGAATTCCGGGTCGTAGCCCAGCTGGCGAATCAAGCGGGCGTACTCCCGTCCCAGGCTTCCGGCCGGTAGTGCTTCGAGCGCCTCGATCTGTGGTTGCAGCGGCGGGTAGCGGCCGTCCATCAGTGCGGCCCCTCCGGGAAGTGCGCGGAAGCGCCTGATGCAGTCCTCCATCTGGGGGCTGCCAAGGAAGTTGTCCACCAGATCGGCGATGTTGCTCAGCTCACCGCCACTGCGGCCCACGGCGGCCAGCAACTTGAGGTTGTTGAGGGAGCGCAGAACCTCGTTGAAGCGGCCCATGGCCTTTGCCCGTCAGAACCCTCAGTTTGCAGAGGGCTTCAAGGACGTGCCCAGCGTTTTGAATGGTCAGACCTGTGGGCTGCTGCGATGAAGATCCTGGTGATGGGCGGAACCCGTTTTGTGGGCCGTCCCCTGGTGCAACAGCTTCAGGACGCGGGCCATGCACTCACCCTGTTCACCCGCGGCAAGAACCCGGTTCCCGCTGGCGTCGAGCACCTCTGTGGCGACCGCAGTACGGCTGAGGGCCTATCGGCTCTGGCCGGTCGTCAATTTGATGTGATCGTCGATAGTTCCGGCCGCACCGTGGCGGACAGCCGCTCGGTTGTGGAGGTGACGGGGGCCCCGAGCCATCGCTTTGTCTACGTCAGCTCCGCCGGTGTCTATGCGGACAGCGCCCTCTGGCCCCTGACGGAGAACTCCCCGACCGATCCCGAGAGCCGTCACAGCGGCAAGCTCGACACCGAGGCCTGGCTGACGGCTGAGAAGATCCCCTTCACCAGCTTCCGGCCCACCTACATCGTTGGTGCGGGCAACTACAACCCTGTCGAGAGCTGGTTCTTCGATCGGATCGTCCATGGCCGTCCGGTGCCCCTTCCCGGCGACGGCAGCACGATCACCCAGTTGGGCCATGTCAACGACCTCGCCACGGCGATGGCCCTGAGCATTGGCGTCGATGCCGCAGCAAATCGGATCTACAACTGCTCGAGTGCCCAGGGCATCAGCTTCCGCGGTCTGGTGGAGGCGGCCGCGCGTGCGTGCGGCAAGGATCCGGCCTCCGTTGAGATCCGCAGCTTTGACCCCAGCAGTCTGGACAAAAAGGCCCGCAAGGCCTTCCCCCTGCGGATGGCCCATTTCCTGACCGATATCCATCGGGTCCAGCGCGAGCTGGCCTGGACACCCCAGTACGACGTCGAGCGCTCCCTCGCCGACAGCTACAGCAACGACTACGCCAAGCGGATGCCCACCAGCCCTGATTTCAGCTCCGACGATCAGCTGCTGGCGCTGTGATGTAGCCCCAGGCTGAGCTCAGGGCCAGCGCCAGGGAGGGCCAGAACAACCAGAAACCCAACAGCTGGAGCGGGGCTGCTCCCCCACCGGGCCAGAGCAGCAGTAAGAGGGCGGCGAATTGAAGGATGGTTTTGGCCTTGCCTCCCCAGGAGGCAGGTCCTCCGCTGCCTTGCCCAGCGCGCCAGCCGGAGATCAGCAGTTCACGGGCGAGCAGGAGCCAGATCGCCCAGAGCGGCAGGGAGCCTGCAGCGCCAAGCCAGAGCAGGGGCGCCAGGATCAGGATCTTGTCGGTGAGTGGGTCCAGACGGGCCCCCCAGACCGAGCCGCCCCCGGCGCGTCTGGCCAGCCAGCCGTCGGCGGCATCGCTGAGGCCCCCGAGCAGCAGCAACCACCAGGCCAACCAGCCGTTGCCCTGGACCAGCGCCAGGATCAGGGGCAGACCGATGACGGCGCGGGCGATGGTCAGGCCATCGGCAAGCTGCCGGCTGAGGCTGGAGTTCGGCATGGCTTTCCGACCAAGCGTTGCGGTTCATTCTTCCGCCTGACGGAGCGGCCACAATGACGGCATCCGCAGCGCAGTCATGGTCGTTGAACGCCGGGTCTCCGAAGTGATGACCACGCCCATTCGCAGCGTTGGTCGCGAGACGCCCCTCCAGAACGCGGTGCAGGTGATGAGCGATCACCACATCAGTGGTCTGCCCGTGGTCGATGCCGCCGGGGCGCTGGTGGGCGAGCTGACCGAGCAGGACCTGATGGTGCGTGAGAGCGGCTTTGATGCCGGCCCTTACGTGATGCTGCTCGACGCCGTGATCTATCTGCGCAACCCGCTGCAGTGGGACAAGCAGGTGCATCAGGTGCTCGGCAACAGCGTCGGCGAGGTGATGAGCCAGGCCCCCCACACCTGCAGTGGCGACACCCTGCTGCCGGAGGCGGCCCGCTTGCTGCATGAAAAGGGCACGCAGCGGCTGTTTGTGCTCGATGAGCAGCGGCGCCCGGTCGGGGTCTTGACCCGAGGCGATGTCGTGCGGGCGTTGGCCTCGGCCTGATCCCTAGAGCGGTGGCGGCGCCTGCACCGGTGGCAGCGGCCGGGGGGGGAGCAGCGGCGGCGGAGTTGGTGCCCCAAGCGGGAAGTCCCCCGGGGGCATCGCTTCAGCAGGGGCGAGGGCATCGGCATCCCCGTTTAAGAACTCCGGCTCCTGGGGCAAGGGCTGACCATCCAGCAGCACCAGGGGTGGCGGTAGGTCGGGGGCTTCAGGCGTGAGTTCGTTCTCGAGCGTGCTGTTGGCTGCGCTCTCCTGAAGTTCCCTGAGGGCTAGGGGATCGGCCGTGATCGGCGGTTCACGCAGCGGCGCGCGCTTGGCGCTGCCCGGCGGTTGGGCCAGGGGTGCGGGCGACCAGATCAGGCGCGCCACCGGCTCGACCCCCTGCTCCATCAGGCGGTTCAGCCCGGCGAGGGCGCGGTCGGCCAGCTGCGCACCGAAGCTCTGGCCGCATTGCAGCGGGTTGCTGCAATCCCGTTGTCCCAGGCGCGGCGTGAGGCTGGCCAGCAGATTGCCCCGCAGGGGGATGGCGCGGGGGCTCAGTCGCAGCAGGTAGGGGACGTGGACAAAGCTGGTGGCTCCACCGCTGATCCAGTTCGCATCGGCCTCGGTGAATCCTTTGACCCCTGGAATGATCAGGCGGCTTTTGGAGGCGTGATCGGGCAGGTAGGCCGCCTTGAAACCGCGCTGGCGGGCCAGGCTTTTGGTTTGCTCGAGGGTCAGGCCATCGCGGCTCATCAGCATCTCCAGGCGACCATCGCTGCGCAGGCCGATGACCATCCGAATCCGCGGCAGGTAATAGCGGATTTGCTGCCCCATCGAAACGCTGTAGGCGCCGCGGTATTCAGGCGGGGGATCGAGAAGATCGTTGTAGAGGCTGTGCAGTCCACCGATGAAGGTGTCGTACTGAGCGGCCCGCTCGGATGTGAGTTCGCCAAAGCCGAAATCAGCACCGCCGTCGTGGCGAATCCCCACAAAGGCCCGTTGGCGGGCGGCGGTTCGGTTTCGGCCTCTCCAGACCTGATCTCCCAACTTCAGGTCCCCCAGTGGAACCGTGATCTCCCGGCCCAGGCTGTTGACATGCCGCTCGTACATCGGCCCGGAGACGTAGGCCAGGGCGGAGGAGTCGTTGTAGGCGTCCTGCTCCCGGTCCCAGCCCTCGAGCAGATCAATGCGGACCTTGCGCGGGTCGAAGTCGAGGGCGTAGACGTCCTGGTCGGGCAGGTAGCGGAAGGGTTCGGCCTGGCCGCCGACCGCACTCAAGCGTGAGGAACCCGTTCTGGCCGGCTCGCCCTCGGGCAAGGGCGGCGCGATGGCGACAAAAAACGCAAACAGACCGGCTGGAAGCCAAAGGGGGATCCAGCGCTTGCGTCGCCAATGGGGGCGCTTCTGTTTCGTCGGTGGCGCTGAAGCGGTGTCCAGATGAAGGGACCAGAGATCAGCAATCTAGGGACCGCTTAGTTCGCGCCCGGCAGTTTCAGAACCCGGTCTTCGGCAATGACCCAGCGCTGCATCTTCAGTGGAGCTGGATGGCCGCCCGTGAGTTCGCCGAAGGCGGGCAGCAGCAGGCGTTGCTGGCTGAAATCCAAGCCAAAACAGGGCAACCGCAGCCGATCAGAGCCTTGTCCGAGGACCGCCACGGGGTGCACGTGGCCGCAGATGTTGAGCAGCTCAGGCTCCGGAGGCGTCTCCGGTTCGTGGCTCAGCCACCAGGCGCCGCGTTGCAGGGATGGTTGGGCCTGCAGCGAGGGAAAGACGGCGCCGCGATCGTGATTCCCTCCGACCAGGACCAACTCGCACCCCATCAGTTCGGGAAGAGCTGCGAGCTTCTCCTGGAGTTCAGGGGTCAGTCCCAGCTGGCTATGGATCAGGTCCCCGAGGACCAGCACCTGCTGCGGGTGAAGCGAGGCCGTGAGCTCCAGCAGCCGATTGAGATTCCCCTGATCCCCATCGCTGGGCAAGGGGATGCCCTGCGCCTGAAAGCTCTCGGCCTTGCCGAGATGGAGATCGGCAATCAGCAGGACCTGGAGCTCTGGATCCCAGGCGGCCCGTTGGGGCAGCAACTCCAGGCGGCTATTGCCCCAGGTCAGGGTTTCGTTGGAGCTCAACGCTGGCCCATGACCCGTTGGTAGGCCGCCCGTTGTTGGGTCGCGGCAATCGTGGCTTGAACCTGCGGGTAGGGGCTCAGATCAATCTGTGGGAAGAAGATCGGCAGGTAGGCCAGGTAGGCGTTCACGGCGCAATCGGCGACGCCCCAGTCGCCGCCCATCAGGGGACCGCTAGCGAGCTTGCGATCGAGCACTTCCATCAGCCGGGGGAACTCCCGCTCCCGGTTGGAGGGGACAAACAGGGCCGTGGCCAGGGTGGCGTTGGCAAAGAGCACCCACTGCTGCGCCAGGCCCCGCTCCGCGGCGGTTTGGCATTCGCCCCCAAAACGCTCCGCCAGATAGAGGAGGATTGCGCCACTTTCAAACAGCTGCAGTCGCCCGCCGGGCAGGCTGGGATCCTCATCCACCAGCGCCGGCACCTTGGCGAAGGGGTTGATGGCGGTGAAGGGCTCTTGGCGGTGCTCCCCGGCCTCCATGTCCAGGAGTTGCCAGGTGTAGGGGATCCCCCGTTCTTCCATGTACCAGCGCGGCATGGAGGCGCGGCTGCGGGCGCCGCCGAACAGGGTGAGGGCCATGGATCAGCTGGAAACCGGCCTGAGCGTAGAAGCTGCAGACAGCGGCGTCGGTTGGTTGTGATCTGATCCGCTCCAGCAACCGTTGCTCAGGACTGGAGCGAATCGCACCTGCCGCGGCTTGCCGAGATAGACCCAGGCCTCGCGACCATCGGACAGGCGGCGCAGCTCCCGCCGGTAGAGCCGGGGTGCTCCCTCGAATCGATCCAGCGCCTGCAGTTCCTGGGCCGTGATGCTGTAGAGCTCACCGCTGATGGGGCGACTGGCCTGGGGATTGCAGATCGCCATCGGGAAGGGCCCAAGGTTGTAGAGCTCCAGACCACTGAGGAGCGCCGTTCCTTCGAACGCGGCATCGCCCAGAAGGCCATGGGAGCGTTCGCCGCGCTTCAGCGTCCCGTAGACGAACACCAGGCCGACATAATCAGGAGCCCCGTTGGTCCCACCCATGACGATTGCGTTGCTGATTGCCTTGGCTGGCTCCTTGGGTGCGATGGCTTTAATCGTGCGTCGTCTCGAGAAGTCCTGATCGGACGCCCCCTAGATCGCCCAGAACTCAGGGTCACACTTCCGCTGCCGAGGCACCAACTTCAGGTCGTGATCAGGGAAGAGGTCGCGGCTGAGATGCCAAGCCTGCTCTTGGGTCTCTGCCTGCAGTGGAACCCTCAGGATGCGCTGGGGGAGCGTGACGTTCAGCTCGTAAAAGAACATTGGGCGCCACCGTCTCTATTCAGGCGGTAGCTAGGGATTTCGCGGGTGGACTCAAACCCAAAGGTTCTTATCCGAAAGCATTGCTGAAGACGGCTTGAAAATTCGCGTGTCCGTGGATCAACAGGGCCGCTGAGAGGGGCACCACGGCGAGGACCAGGGCCAAAAACAGAGCCGAGAGGGGTCGGTGGTTGTTCATGGGCCGCATTGTCGCGCTCTGTTTGGGTGAGCTGACGCGTGCCGAAAAAGCTGTTCGCTTTTTTGGTCTTTCGCTTAGGAGGGCATGCCTGGATTGAACGGTGCTGATGGATGGGCTGGCTCGGGAGCGACTGGGACGCATCAACCCCAATGTCCTCGCCGATCTGTTGAAGCTCACCCCTGAACAGCGGCGTCAGATGGTTCAGCAGCTGAGCGGACTCGAGGCCAACGGGACGATCCCCGTCGAGGTGGCGATGCGTGCCGCCCAAAGGGCCAAGGACGCTGGCGCTTCCTCAGATCTCGCGTGACGGCCAGCCCCTGAGCCATTGCATGAGCGCTTTACTCGGGGCCTTGAGCTCCTCGATCGATCCATAGAGCCAGTCCTGCCAGCCTTCCTGGGGCAAGCCGCTGAAGACCATCAGATTCAGGGGATAGTCCTCGGAGTCGCTGCAGCGCCGGAAGTCATCGCGGTAAAGAAAAACAGGTTTCCCGAGGGCAATCGCGGCACCGAGTTCCAGCATCACGCCTTCATCGGGAGGCGTGCCGTTGACGATGGCGAGGAGGGCGTCGGCATCACGCACGTCCTGCAGATCCGCCTGGGCGACGCGCCAGGCCCAGCCCGGCTGCGCGAGATCCACCTGACCATTTCGCGTGAACGGCTCCCAGACCTCGATCCCTAGCTGCTCAAGGGCCTCGACAAAGTCAGGCAGCAAGCGCGAGCGCCAATGGGCCGAGAAGCCGTAGGGCGAGGCCAGATAGAGGGTTGGTTTAGCCATGGGAGCGTGAGGCGCGGTACTGCTGTTCATCGGCTCTGGCTGCTGCTGCGTTCTCCCAGGGGAAGAGCACCCATTCGCTCGAGTCGTTCACCTCGAGGGCGCTCCACCACTGCGGTTCCACCTTGCTGATCCAGACCAAGGTGGTGATGTCCGTGCGGCTTCGGAAGGGCTCAACAGTGCGCCCGGTTTCATAGATGTCGTCGACCACCAGGCAACCCGCCTCTGGCTGATCCAGTAGCGGTAGGCCCAGGCGATGGCTCAGGCAGACCGCCAGGACCAGTCCACCGCGCGGAACCCCGTAGACCCCCGTCCAAGACGACGACTCAAACTTCTCCAGCGTGGCGTCTAGGGCCCGGTCAAGGTCAGCCCAGCTGAGGGTGCGCATGCGGCTGTGTCTGGTCCCCTGAGCATGAGCCATAGCCCACTGAGATGGGCTGCGGCACGGCCAATCGAGAGAACGGCCAGGCCGATGCAGAGGGGGCAGTGCGTGAGGCTCATCCGCTCAGCTTGCAGGGTTTGCGACCGTCGGTTCTGATTCCCGCTGAATCTTCATGCCAGCCGCTACAAGGGAAGGACGATGGATGGGGCCCGATGCGCCTGCTGCTGTTGTTGGCGCTGCTCCTGGTGGGGTGCCAGAGCGGAGATGACGGTTCTGATCTGGTGGTGAAGACCAGCTCCGGTCAACGGCTGTTGGTGGAGGAGGGCAGCGTTCAACTGGAGGACCGACGCATTGCGCAGCGGGTGAATCTCGAGTCGTTAAAGGCCGAGATCGCCTGGGCCAAGAAAAACGTCGACTTCAATGAACGCGACGGCATCCCCGTTGACTTCTGGCAGAAGGACCTGGAGGGGGACCAGGCGCGTCTGGCTGCCGCTGAGGCACTGATCCAGAGCGAGAAGGAGCACGGCGTGCTCTACCGCGTGGCCCGCTTCGCTCCAATCGTGGAGGGTCCCAACGGGGCGCGTCGGACACTCCCGGTGGTGACGGCCTATTGCGTGCGCGACTCGATCCCTGGGGTGGCCGAGAACCTGGCGCAGTTCAAGATCAGCCAAGGACAACTGAACTCCCAGGACCCCCGAGAGGTGCTGGTGGCCAAGATCTGCCGCCGCTGGACGACGACGCCATAAAAAAGACCCCCGATTCAAGGGGGCCTGTTCTCTTCTCTGCGTGGGGGCATCGAAGCGTCACGCCCAGAGCTGCACCATCGGTGAGAACACCTACTCTCGATCGCCGCGGGACTTTGTCGTGACGGTGGCGGCCCAGGAGAAACGCGAGCAGAAGCGTCAGGGCAGGGCCGGTTCAGGTTGGTTGCGCTCGGCCTGCGGCAGCAAGGTGGTTCGGATCACCACGATCGACCCGACGGCCCACGCCCAGTGGTGTGAGGTGGTCAATGCCGACTTGGCCAGCGATGGCCAGATCCAGGCGTTTCACAACAGCCGAATGCTCCGCTACAACGCGGTGCGCCTCTGGCAGAACCTGCTGCGACAGGGATGGACTCAGGTGCCAGCCCAGTGGTGATCAGGCCGGGACGAAGCGCTGTTTGAGCCCCTTCCACCAACGCACCAGCAGCGACCACCACTGGCCAAACCCGCTCTGGGCGGCCGCAGGGCGGGCCATGGCGGCGGCGCAGGGCCTGGGGCTCAGTGGTTCAAAGCCATCGCAAGAGGAGAGGGCCTCGGCTTGGATCTGCTGCTCAAGGGTGTGCCGAGCGGCTGATCGATTGCGTGACACCGACATGCGCACCTTCGCGAACCAGCCTTGTTATTGCGCCATCCCAGCCCTGGGGCAATGAGTTCTGATGCTCATCCTGCTCAAGCTGTGTCAGGCCCGGCTGCCGTTGCTAGAGCCAGAGAGGGACGTGTTTTCAGGGGAATGGTGCGAAAGCGGGCGATTGGCGATGGCCAGCTGCGGGATTTGGAGCAGCACTACATCCAGGCGATCTATCGCTACAACGAGGCCCTGGATCAGAGCCCCCATTGCGCCTCGAAGGCACGCCGGGAGATGGTTCGCCTTGAAGTGGAAGTCCGCAGACTGCGGTACGGCTACTGA
>NZ_JAFMNJ010000026.1:0-24618 GCF_017859255.1 Vulcanococcus sp. DEBay_Sum29NL08_54 | reverse complement strand
TAAAAGCTCAAACCTGTCGTTGGCTCGTCGATCAGATAGAGGGTCTTGCCGGTGGCCCGTTTCGAGAGTTCGGTGGCCAACTTGACCCGCTGGGCCTCACCTCCGGAGAGGGTCGGTGCGGGTTGGCCGAGTTTGACGTAACCCAAGCCCACATCCACCAGGGTGCGCAACCGATCGGCCGCCTGAGGAATCGCTGAGAAGACCTCACAGGCCTGCTCCACCGTCATCTGCAGCACATCGGCGATGGTGTGGCCCTTGTATTTGACCTGCAACGTCTCGCGGTTGTAGCGAGCACCCTTGCAGACGTCGCACTGGACGTAGACGTCAGGCAAGAAGTTCATCTCAATGACGTTTACGCCCTGGCCGCTGCAGGCTTCGCAGCGACCGCCCTTGACGTTGAAGCTGAACTGACCGACGGCGTAGCCGCGAGCCTTGGCCTCGACCGTCGCGGCAAAGACCTGACGGATCGGATCAAAGGCTCCGGTGTAGGTCGCTGGGTTGGAGCGAGGCGTGCGGCCAATCGGTGATTGGTCAATCACGATCACCTTGTCGATCGCCTTGATGCCCTTGAGGTCCTCGACCCCAGCCGGGAAGGGGACTTTCATGCCGAGCTTGTGCTCCAGCGCGGGGTGCAGGAGCTCGTTGACCATGGTGCTCTTGCCGCTACCGCTCACCCCGGTCACGCAGACCAGGCGGCCCAGGGGGAACTCGACGTCAAAACCGCTGAGGTTGTTGCGCGCACATCCCACCAGGGTGAGCTTGCGGGATCCGCTGGCACGGCGCTCCGCGGGAGTCGGAATAGCCCGGCGACCACTGAGGTAAGCGCCAGTCAACGACTCCTCGGCAGCGAGCAGGGTCTCGAAGTCGCCCTCGGCAACGATCTTGCCGCCATGAACACCAGCGCCCGGGCCGATGTCGACGATGTAATCGGCGGCGCGAATGGTGTCCTCGTCGTGCTCCACCACGATCAAGGTGTTGCCCAGATCCCTGAGCTTCACCAGGGTGTTCAGCAGCCGGTCATTGTCGCGCTGGTGCAAACCAATGCTCGGCTCATCGAGCACGTAGAGCACGCCCGTCAGACCTGCACCGATCTGGGTGGCCAGCCGGATGCGCTGGGCCTCACCACCGGAGAGGGTCATCGCCGGACGATCCAGGCTCAGGTAGTCCAGGCCCACATCCAACAGGAACTTCAGGCGCATGCGGATCTCCCGCAACACCAGGTCGCCGATTTGGATTTGACGGGCGTTGAGCAAGGGTTCGGCCCCTTCGCTCGTACCAACGCCCATCAGCTCCTCAATGCGGCGCAGGCTCTCGCCGACGCTGCTGTTGGTCAGCTCATGGATGCGGTAGGGACCAACCCGAACGGCCAGGGCCTCGGGCTTGAGTCGCAGACCGTGGCAGGTGGAGCAGGGCACCAACTCCAGATACTTCTCCAGCTTCTGGCGAATGGACTCGCCACTGGCATCACGCAGCTGGCGCTCGAGGATCGGCAGGATCCCTTCGAACGGCCGCAGATAGGTCTGGTTTTTCTTGTAGCGGCTGTCGGCCTGGATGGGAATCGGCTCCCTTGAGCCATTGAGCAGCACGTCGTGCTGTTCCTCCGTCAGCTCATTCCAGGGGGTCTTGATCTCAAAGCCAAAGGCCTCTCCCACCGAATAGAGCAGAGAGAAGTAATAGGAGTTGTCCTTTTCTGCCCAAGGGGCCACCGCCGCATACACCGGCAGCGAAGGATCCGGGATCACCCGCTCCTTGGTGAATTGGCGCAGGTGTCCAATGCCATGGCAATCCGCGCAGGCGCCATAGGGACTGTTGAAGGAGAACAGCCGCGGCGAGAGCTCCTCCATCACCGCACCGTGAACCGGGCAGGCGAAGTTCTCGGAATAGAGGCGCTCCTTCTCCACCTCGGGCGGAAGCTCTTCACCGGACTTCGGCACCACCTCCACCAGGGCCAAGCCATCTCCGCGCTTGAGGGCGGTGCGGAGGGAATCGGTCAGGCGCTCCTGAATGCCCTCGCGGGCCACCAGGCGATCCACCACCACTTCAATGTTGTGGGAGTGGTTCTTGTCGAGCTCGATGTTGTCGGCGAGTTCGCGCACCTCACCGTTGATGCGCACGCGGGCAAAGCCCTCGGCCACTAGGCCGCTCAACAACTTGACGTGGGTTCCCTTTTTGCCGCGGACGACGGGCGCCAGAAGCTGATAACGGGTCCCCTCCGGCAGGGTGAGGATCTGGTCGACCATCTCATCGATCGACTGGGGCCGAATCGAGCGATCGCACTCGGGGCAGTGGGGTTCCCCTGCGCGACCGAACAGCAGACGCAGATAGTCCTGGATCTCCGTGACCGTACCCACCGTGGAACGGGGGTTGTGGCTGGTGGATTTCTGGTCAATCGAGATCGCCGGAGAGAGGCCCTCGATCGCATCCACATCAGGCTTGTCGACCTGCCCGAGGAATTGACGGGCGTAGGCCGACAGGCTCTCGACGTAGCGGCGTTGACCCTCCGCAAAGATCGTGTCGAAGGCCAGGGAGCTCTTCCCGCTGCCGCTCACCCCGGTGAAGACCACCAGCTGGTTGCGGGGGATCGTGACGTCGACGTTTTTGAGGTTGTGCTGACGGGCACCCCGCACCCGGATCACATCCTCCAAGGAACCGCCGTTGAGGGCCTGAAGCGCAGCCTTCTCGTTCACGCTTTTGGCGAGGGCGCGGGGCATCCAGGCGGCTCTAAGAGGGGTGGAGTCTAGGCAGCGCGTTTGAGCAGGCTGGCCGCGTAGCTCCTGGTCTCACCGAAATCACCACCAGCCAATTCCGCCAGTTCCGCCTGCCGGGCCTGAGTGTCCCGCAGTTGGGACACTCGCGTGTGGGTCATCCCATCCCGCACCTCCTTCGCCACCTGGAAGTGATGGTCCGCAGCAGCGGCAACTAAGGGCTGGTGGGTGACGCAGAAGACCTGACGCTGTTGGGCCAGGCGCTGCAGCAGCTCCGCCATGGCACCACTGACTCGGCCGCTGACACCGGTGTCGATCTCATCGAACAGCAGGGTGACGTGCTGATCCGCCGCGGCCAGGCAGGTCTTCAACGCCAAGAGAAAGCGCGACATCTCACCGCCTGAGGCCACCTCAGACAGGGGAGCCAACGGCTGCCCGGGGTTGGCGGAGAAGAGGAACTGCACCGCGTCCGCCCCTTCTTCCCCGGGGGCCGCGGGTTCGATACCCACTTGAAAGCGAACGTTGGCCAAACCCATCGGCCGCAGGGCCTGCATCAGCTCTTGTTCCAAGGCCTCTGCGGCAGCGCGGCGCGCCTGGGTCAGTTGGGCATTGCAGCGATCACGCCGCTGGCGGGCCTGGCGTTCGTCCTGCTCTAAAGCCTCAAGGCTGGCTTGAGCGCCGCCGGGGACCAGCTGCTCGCGCAATTGATCGCGCCAAAGAATCAACTCGGCCAGATCCTTGCCATGGCGCCTCTCGAGCGTCTTGAGCAAGGCCATCCGCTCCTGCAGTTGTCCCAGGCTGTCTGGATCACTCTCCAAGGTCGAGCCATAGCGATCGAGCTCACGGATGAAGTCCTGGAGCTCCGCTAAGCCATCGCCAAAGCGAGCGCTCACCGCCGACAAACTGCAATCGAGTTGCTGCATCTGAGCCAACTCGGCCTCACAGGCCGCCAGATGGTCCAACACCGATGGCGCTTCTTCAGCGCCATCCACCAGCCGTCCCATCAGGGTCATCACCCCTTCCTGCAGACGCACCCCATGGGCGAGACGGTTCTCTTCGTTCTCCAGTTGGCTGCGCTCTGAAGGGTCCTCCAGCTGCGCCGCCTCCAGGTCATCCAAAAGCTGTTGCTGACGCTCCAAATCGGCCTGCAGCGTCAACCAATCAGCCTTGGCCTGCTCCAGGGCCGCCGAGGCTTGGCGCCAGGAGCGATAGCTCTCCTGAACGGGAGCCGCATGCTGCTGGAGTTCAGCGCCACCAAAACGGTCCAACCAACGGCGCTGTTGACCAGGCCGAGCCAACTGTTGGGTCTGACCCTGAACCGTCAGGTCCAACAGAAGGGGGCGCAGGGATTGAATCTGCTGACGGTTGACCGCAACGCCATTGAGTCGATGGCGACTGCTGAGGCGATCGTCCTTCTGGCGCCATTCGCGGCTCAGCAGCAACTCCTCCTCGTCGCACTCCAACTCCTGCTCGCTCAACCACTCCTGCAGGGGAGGGCTGAGGGAAAAACTGGCCTCGATCACCCCTTTGCTGCTGCCCTGCCGCAACAGCCGCGGCCCCTGCCCTCCAAGTAGGGCATCCAGGGCATCCAAAAGAATGGACTTACCGGCTCCGGTCTCACCGGTGAGCACCGTGAAGCCCTCTCCAAACTCCAGCTGCAGCTCCTCGATCAGAGCAATGTTCTCGAGGCGCAGACCGGTAAGCACGAGCAGCCTGGTGTTGGGCCCGACCGTAGCGGCTGTCTCTTTCGTTTAGAAGGGGGTCATGTCAGACACCGGCCTCACCCCTGCCGAAGCAGCGGCGGCTGCCATGCAACGCAGCGTGTTCGGTGACGACGCCGAACCGAACACCCCTGCTGAACCGACCAAAACGGTGGAGCCCCAGCGCGAGGAGCTCTCCGACTTCATCGAGGCCGCTGGCCTACTCGAATACGACCCAGCCGCGATCAGTCGGATCTACGCCGGCGCCCCCCAGCGTTTGATCCGCCGGCTGTGGCAAACGCTCGTTCCGATCGGCCTCTATCTCTTCGGTGTCGGCTTCGACTGGCTGACCCGCAGGCTCAAGGATCCCGAGTACGCCCGGGCGCGGGCCAAGGAAGCAGCTGATCTAGTGGCCTCCCTGGGGCCGGCGTTTATCAAGGCCGGTCAGGCCCTCTCCACCCGCCCCGACATCATTCCGCCACTCCTACTGGAGGAGCTGGCCGGACTGCAGGACCAACTGCCCGGCTTCGATTCGGGCCTAGCGATGGCCTGCATCGAAGAAGACCTCGGTGCTCCGATTTCAGCGATCTATGCCGAGCTGGAACGGGAGCCGATCTCAGCGGCCTCCCTCGGCCAAGTCCACAGAGGTGTTCTGCTCAGCGGCGAGAAGGTTGCCGTCAAGGTTCAGCGCCCAGGACTGAGGGAACAGATCACCCTGGACCTCTACATCGTCCGGAACATCGCGGCCTGGCTGAACACCAACATCGGCCTGATCCGCTCGGACCTCGTGGCCCTGATCGACGAGCTGGGCAAGCGGGTGTTCGAGGAAATGGACTACTGCAACGAAGCGACCAACGCCGAAACGTTCGCAGAGCTCCACGCCCACAACCCCCGCATCGCTGTGCCCCGGATCTTCCGTGATGCCACGGCCAGGCGCGTGCTGACGATGGAGTGGATCGACGGGGTCAAACTCACCAACCTCGAAGCCGTTCGCGAACTCGGGATCGACCCCGACGACATGGTCACCGTGGGGGTGAACTGCTCCCTGCAGCAACTGCTGGAGCACGGCTTCTTCCACGCCGATCCCCATCCCGGGAACCTGCTGGCCCTGGCCGATGGTCGCCTGGCCTATCTCGACTTCGGAATGATGAGCGAGGTCAGCCGTGAGAGCCGCACCGGCCTGATCCAAGCGGTGGTCCACCTGGTGAACCGCAATTTCGGAAAGCTGAGCAACGACTTCGTCAGCCTGGGCTTCCTGGCGGAGGACGTGAATCTCGAGCCGATCGTTCCGGCCTTTGAGCAGGTCTTTGGCCAAGCCCTGGAAATGGGCGTCAGCCGGATGGACTTCAAAGCCGTCACGGACGACCTCAGCGGTGTGATGTACCGCTTCCCCTTCCGCGTCCCCCCTTACTACGCACTGATCATTCGCTCCCTGGTGACGCTCGAGGGCATCGCCTTGAGCGTCGATCCTGATTTCAAAATCCTGGGTGCGGCCTACCCGTACTTCGCCCGCCGGCTGATGGAGGACCCGGACCCGCAGCTGCGCAACAGCCTCAAGGAAATGCTGTTCGACGGCGACATCTTCCGTTGGCAGCGGCTGGACAACCTGATCAGCAGTGCCGCCAGCGGCAGCCAGTTGGACCTCGAGGGACTGCTCGATCAAGTCCTCGACTTCCTCTTCTCCCCCAAGGCGGGGCTGCTGCGCAACCAACTCGTTGAAGCCGCCGTCGACCAACTCGATGCCCTGGGTTGGCAAACCGCGGTCCGCCTGAGCCAACGCTTGCCTCGAGCCCTGAGGCCACCTGGTCTGCGGGATCGCGTGGCGATCACCGCCAGCGACGTGGAATTGCTCTCCTTGGAGCCCATCCAACGCCTCGTCGCCATCCTCAACCAACTGCCTGGATTCGATCCGCAATTGCTGCTGAAACGGGTCCCAAGGCTGCTGCAGGAAACCGAACTGCGGCGCATGGGGACAGAGATGGCCAAAGGACTGGCTGAACGCAGCATGGTCAGGCTCGTGCGCGACGTCCTGGTGAGTCCGGCCTAGGGTCACCTCACTGTTTCGAGGCCCCATGCCGACCTGCAAACGCCAGCGCCTCCTCGCTGCAGCGCTTGGCTTGGGCTTGCTCGGTGGGACGCCAGCGCTAGCGGCGGAGAACGTGGTGTTCGTCACCGGGGCCTTCCGGCGTTCGATCCCGGTGGCGGACTTCGAATACTTGGCGGAGACCGATCAGGCCAGGGGTCTGCTCTCGGATCTGCTGAGCTTCACGAAGATGGAGCCCAAGGAGGTCTCCAAGCTGCTGAAGGCGGAGCTCGCGATCCCCTTGGTGCTCACCAGCCGCTTGCTGAACACCCGTCTCGGCGAAGCGATCCTGGCCCGGGTGGCCAAGATCATCTATCCACTCAAAGCCCCTGGAGCAGGCATCCCCGCCCTACGAGCCGGTGTGATCAATGCCCTGGTGGCAGGCGACGACAAGATCAATGCGATCAGCTTCATGCAGGCCTACCCGGTCGATGAGCTGGAGGTCAGCATTCCGGCGCTGATGAACGTGCTCGAAAAAGCCAAATCCATCAGCCAGTTGATCTCCTTCTTTTCCGATTCGCCCCTGGATGGGCTGAGGGGCGACAACAAGGCTGCCCCGTAGATTCGGGTCCAGAGCGTCCCAGCCGACCGTGCCCCTGCTGACTTCCATCCGCCGGCGACTGGGATCGAAGAAAGCAACGATGCAGGACTGGCCGGGCCTGATCGAGGGCTACCGCCGCTGGTTGCCCGTCAGCGACAAGACCCCGGTGATCACCCTCCGGGAAGGCGCCACCCCGCTGATCCCTGCCCCCTCCATTGCTGAGCGGATCGGCAAGGGGGTCAAGGTTTACCTCAAATACGACGGCCTGAACCCCACCGGATCCTTCAAGGACCGGGGCATGACCATGGCCATCTCCAAAGCCAAGGAAGCGGGTTCCGAGGCAGTGATCTGTGCCAGCACCGGCAACACCTCCGCGGCGGCAGCGGCCTATGCCAAGCGCGGTGGCATGCGGGCCTTCGTCTTGATCCCCGATGGCTATGTGGCCCAGGGCAAGCTGGCCCAAGCCCTGCTCTACGGCGCGGAAGTGCTGGCGGTGAAGGGCAACTTTGACCGGGCCCTGGCGATCGTTCGCGAAGTGGCGGACCAATACCCCGTCACGCTGGTGAACTCCCTGAATCCCTACCGACTGCAAGGGCAAAAAACCGCAGCCTTCGAGGTGGTGGATGCCCTCGGCGAGGCCCCGGATTGGCTCTGCATCCCCGTCGGCAACGCCGGCAACATCAGCGCCTACTGGATGGGCTTCAACGAGTACAAGGCAGCCGGCCACAGCCGCAAGCTGCCCCGAATGATGGGCTTCCAGGCGGCCGGTTCAGCCCCCCTGGTCCTCGGCCACACCGTCGAGCAACCCGACACCATCGCCACGGCGATCCGAATCGGAAACCCGGTCAACAAGGAGAACGCGCTGAAGGCCCGGGCTGAAAGCAACGGCGACTTCATGGCCGTCACCGACGCCGAAATCATCGAGGCCTACAAGTTGCTCGGCAGTGGCGAAGGCGTCTTCTGCGAGCCCGCCAGCGCAGCCTCCGTCGCCGGTCTGATCAAACGGCGCGACGAAGTCCCTGCAGGCGCCACGGTGGTCTGTGTCCTCACAGGCAACGGCCTGAAGGACCCGACAACCGCAATCGAGCACAACGACTCCAAGTTCCACACCGGACTCGATGCCGACACCGCCAAGGTGGCCCAAGTGATGGGCTTCTAAGCCCTCTCAACTCCATTCAGAGGACCTTGCCCGGCCACAAGCCGGGCTTTTTTGCGCCCAAGACGGCGAACCAATCCAAAAAGCGACTGCCCACAACCTGTGGAAAGGAGACAGGAAAAACCAAGAACCAGAAACCGCTGGAACTCGCTCGTTTTTCCACAATCCCTGGAAAAGGAGGAAAGGGCTCCAATAGTCCGCAGTCCAGATCCTGGTTCCACAGGCCTGCGGGAAGCGAAACCCTTTGCAGTCAATAGGAGTTGGTGATTTCCCAGGGTTTCCCCAAGACCTACGACTACGGATTTGGTTTTCTTTCTTCTTGATCCTTTAATCCTTAATCGGTCGTCTGGGGATTGCCGGGGAACCCGATCGCTCGACCCGTTGCGCTTCCGCTTGGGTTGTGGAAGCGTGGAGGCCCCTTCAGTCCTGCCATGAAGCTGGTCTGCTCCCAGGCCGAACTGAGTTCCAGTCTTCAACTGGTGAGCAGGGCTGTTGCCGCACGTCCCACCCATCCGGTTCTTGCGAATGTGCTGCTGACCGCAGATGCCGGAACGGGTCGCCTGAGCTTGACGGGATTCGATCTGAGCCTGGGCATCCAGACCAGCCTGAGCGCCTCAGTCGCCACCAGCGGTGCCATCACCCTTCCCGCCCGGCTCTTTGGTGAGATCGTGTCGCGGATGCCGGCCGACAGCCCGATCACCCTCAGCTGCGAAGACGGCAGTGAGCAGGTCGAGTTGACCAGCCTCTCGGGCAGTTATCAGATGCGGGGGATGCCCGCCGATGATTTTCCTGAGCTCCCTCTGGCTCAAGCGGGAACTCCGATCAAGTTGGATCCCGAGGTCCTCATCAAGGGTTTGCGCGCAACCCTCTTCGCCAGCAGTGGTGATGAGGCCAAGCAGCTGCTGACCGGTGTTCACCTGGGCCTGGATCAGAACGGTCTGGAATGCGCCGCCACCGATGGCCACCGTCTGGCCGTCCTGCGTCTGCAGAACGCCTCCAGCAGTGAGGCGGAGCTGGATGTGACGGTGCCCGCCCGCTCCCTTCGGGAGTTGGAGCGGTTGCTCTCCAGCCGCGGCGGCAGCGATGCCGTGAGCCTCTTCTGTGATCGCGGTCAGGTGGTCTTCCAATGGGCTGACCAGGTCCTGACCAGCCGCAGCCTCGATGGCACCTACCCCAACTACCGGCAGCTGATCCCCGAAAGCTTCGGTCGCCAGCTTCAGGTCGATCGCAAGGGTCTCCTGAGCGCCCTGGAGCGTGTGGCGGTCTTGGCCGATCAACACAACAACGTCGTCAAACTCACGAGCGACCCCGCAGCCGGTCAGCTGTCCATCAGTGCCGATGCGCAAGACGTGGGCAGTGGCTCAGAGGCCATCGGAGCCCAGGTCAGCGGCGACGCCATCCAGATCGCCTTCAACGTCCGCTACGTCCTGGAAGGCCTGAAGGCCATGGGCTGCGAGCAGGTCCAGCTCCAGTGCAATGCCCCCACTACTCCGGTGGTTCTGGCTCCCCAAGACGACTCCAGCTTCACCTACTTGGTGATGCCGGTTCAGATCCGCCAGTGAGCCTCCCCGAACAGCTGCTGCTCAGCGAATTGCTGCGCCGCCGCGTTCGCTGCGATCAAGGCCTCGACCATGGGGTTGGTGTCGCCGCTTGGATGCACCCTCCGGTGCATCGGCTCCTTGGCTGGTTCTCCAAGCCATCCGCCTTGGGTGATCGCCGTGAGGTCTGGCGCCTGAATCAGTTGTGCGGTCTGGCGGAACTGGAGCTCTTTGTCCGTGGGGATGCGGCTGCGACCGAAATCGCCACGATGGATCGCTTGCCCACCTTGATCGAGGCGACCCTCCTCGGCCAAGACGGCGAACCCCTGGGGCAGATCGCAGATGCGGCAGTCGATCTCAGTAGTGGTCAGATCCTCCACTACCTGGTGTCCCGCAGTGATCCGAGACTGCCCGGCACCAGTCGTTGGCGCTTGGCCCCCGCGCGCATCAACGATCAACAACCCGGAACGGTTTTCACGTCCCTGTCGGGTCTGGATGACCTTCCCCTGGCGAAAGCCAGTGTTCGTCAGGAGTTCCTGCGTCGCTCCAGGCGTTGGCGCGAGCAGATGCAGGAGGAAACCTCCCGCTGGCGCGATCAAGTCCAGAACGCCGGCGATCGTTTCGAAGAGCGGCTCGAGGGGTGGTTGGAGGAACCCCCCTGGGATGAGCGGGAACCAGACCTGGACCGCCCAGCGCGATCCCAGGAGGCCTGGGATGACTGGACTGAAACCGATGAGCCACAGCCCCGCCGCCACCAGGACGATCCCTGGGTTTGAGAGGGGGTGAGTCGCTCAGCGAGACTGGGATGATCTCGCTCCCTGGTCCGTGGTCGCAGCCCCTGACTACTCCGTTGCTGACGCGCTGAAAAAGGAGAACCTCAGCCAAGCCGACTACGACGAGATTTGCCGCCGCCTCGGCCGAGCCCCCAACCGAGCTGAGCTCGGCATGTTCGGTGTGATGTGGTCTGAGCACTGTTGTTATCGCAATTCCAGACCCCTGCTGCAGGGCTTCCCCACGACCGGCCCGCGGATCCTGGTGGGACCCGGTGAGAACGCGGGCGTCGTTGACCTTGGAGAAGGCCAACGCCTGGCCTTCAAGATCGAGAGCCACAACCACCCCTCAGCGGTGGAGCCGTTCCAAGGCGCTGCGACGGGCGTGGGCGGCATCCTGCGGGACATCTTCACCATGGGTGCCCGCCCGATTGCCCTGCTGAATGCCCTGCGCTTTGGCCCGCTGGAGGACGAGCGCAACGTCGGCCTGATGGAGGGTGTGGTGGCGGGCATTGCCCACTACGGCAATTGCGTCGGTGTGCCCACGGTGGGCGGTGAGGTGGCCTTTGACGCCAGCTATTCCGGCAACCCCCTGGTCAACGCCATGGCCCTGGGCTTGATGGAGACCGAGACGATCGTCTGCTCCGGGGCCGAGGGCGTCGGCTTCCCGGTGGTCTACGTCGGCAGCACAACCGGCCGCGATGGCATGGGCGGTGCCAGCTTTGCGTCGGCGGAACTGACGGAAGCCTCCCTGGACGATCGTCCGGCCGTGCAGGTCGGCGATCCCTTTTTGGAGAAAGGCCTGATTGAGGCCTGCCTCGATGCCTTCCAGAGCGGTGATGTCGTCGCGGCGCAGGACATGGGAGCCGCAGGTTTGACCTGCAGTTGCTCAGAGATGGCCGCCAAGGGCGGTCTGGGCATTGAGCTGGATCTCGATCGCGTTCCGGCCCGGGAGGCCGGGATGACCCCCTACGAGTTCCTGCTGAGCGAGTCCCAGGAGCGGATGCTGTTCGTGGTGAAGCCCGGGCGGGAAGCGGCGCTGATGGAGCGCTTCACCCGTTGGGGCCTGCAGGCTGCCGTGGTGGGCCGCGTCCTTGAGGACAACATCGTTCGGGTGCTCCAGAACGGCGAAGTCGCCGCTGAGGTTCCCGCCAGCGCCCTGGCGGATGACACCCCGATCAACCGCCATGAACTGCTGAGTGAGCCTCCAGCGCCCATTCAGGAGCACTGGCGCTGGTCTGAGGACCAGCTCCCGTCTGCATCCCCCTCGGGGATCAATGGAGTCAGCTGGAGCGAGACCCTGCTGACCCTGCTGGACGATCCCACGATCGCCTCCAAGCGCTGGGTCTATCGCCAGTACGACCACCAGGTGCAGGCCAACACGGTCGTGCCCCCGGGCGGCGCCGATGCGGCGGTGGTGCGGCTGCGGCCCCAGGCTGAAACCCAGGCCGCGACCCGTGGTGTGGCGGCGGTGGTGGATTGCCCCAACCGTTGGGTGGCTCTGGATCCAGAGCGGGGCGGCATGGCCGCCGTGGCCGAGGCCGCCCGCAACCTCAGCTGCGTGGGCGCTGAGCCCCTGGCGGTGACCGACAACCTCAACTTCCCCTCCCCGGAGACCTCAACGGGCTATTGGCAGTTGGCCATGGCCTGCCGCGGTCTCTCCACCGCCTGCTCGGCCCTGGATACCCCGGTGACCGGCGGCAACGTCTCCCTCTACAACGAGACGCGGATGCCCGATGGCTCGATGCTGCCGATCCATCCGACCCCGGTGGTGGGCATGGTCGGCTTGGTCCATGACCTCAGCCAGGTCCGTGGCCAGGCCTGGCAGGACGCCGGCGATGTGATCTGGATGCTTGGTGTTCCTTTGGAAGCCGGAGAGACTCCAGCCGATGGCCGCTTGGGCCTGGCCGGCACGAGCTACCTCGAGCGAATCCATGGAGCCGTGACGGGGCGCCCGCCGGAGATCGACCTGGAGCTGGAGCGCTCGGTTCAGGCGTTCCTGCGCCAGGCCATTACCCAGGGTCTGGTGAAATCCGCCCATGACCTCAGCGATGGTGGGTTGGCCGTGGCTGCTGCGGAGTGCTGCATGGCTTCCGGCTTGGGTGCCCACCTGGAACTTCCCTCCAGCGCCGCTCGCCTCGATCGCCTGCTGTTTGCCGAAGGCGGCGCCCGCATCTTGGTCAGCGTCTCCCCGGCTCAAACGGTCGCTTGGCAGGAGGCTGTGGATGCCAGCGGCATTCCGGCGCAGTGCCTCGGTGTGGTGGAGGACGACAGTGAGCTCTCGATCACCCAGGCGGGCGCCAACCTGCTCACCACGCCCATTGCCCAGATGCGTGAGCGCTTTGAGCAGGCGATTCCCAGGCGCATGGGCGTCGACCTGCCTCCGACGGCTTGAGGAGAACCCTGATGCACAATGTTGAAGGAAATCTGAAGCTGGGACTTGCTGTGACGGACGCCACACCCAGCCTCGATCGACCGGACAAGCCGGAAGAGGCCTGCGGCGTGTTTGCGGTGCTGGCCAGTGACCAGCCGGTGGCCAACCTCACCTACTTCGGTCTTTACGCCCTTCAGCACCGCGGTCAGGAATCGGCGGGCATCGCCGTCTTTGACGCGGAACCCGGCAGTGCCCCCAAGGTGCGCCTGCATAAGGACATGGGCCTGGTGAGCAAGGTGTTCACCCCCGAAGTCCTCGAGCGCCTCCCCGGCCAGCTCGCCATCGGCCACAACCGCTATTCCACGACGGGTTCGAGCAAGGCCTGCAACGCCCAGCCGGTGTTGCTCAACACCCGGCTGGGCCCGATGGCCTTTGCCCACAACGGCAACCTGGTGAACGCTGGGGAACTGAGGACGGCCCTGGCCAGTGATCTCCCTGAAGCGGAATTCACCTCGACGACCGATTCAGAGCTGATCGCCTTTGCGATTCAGCAGGCCGTGAATGATGGCAATGATTGGGACAGCGCCATCCGCGCAGCCGCCGCACGCTGCCGCGGCGCCTTCAGCCTGGTGATCGGCACCCCCGAAGGCCTGTTTGCCCTGCGCGACGGCCATGGCATTCGCCCCCTGGTGTTCGGTCACATGGGTGAGCTCAGCGAAGCCCGCTGGGTGGTGAGCAGCGAGACCTGCGGCCTGGACATCATTGGCTCGAGCTTCGATGGGGACATCGAGCCCGGCGAAATCGTCCACTTCCGTCTCGGTGAGTCCGAGCCGGTCCGCAGCCGCTGGGTGGAGGAGCCCTCCAAGCTCTGCGTCTTCGAGATGATCTATTTCGCCAGGCCCGACAGCCGTTTCTTCGGCGAATCCCTCTACAGCTACCGGGTTCGCATCGGCGAGGTGTTAGCCCGCGAAACCCCGATCGAAGCGGACATCGTCATCGGTGTTCCTGACTCCGGGATCCCCGCCGCGATTGGCTATTCCCAGTACAGCGGCATCCCCTTCGGTGACGGCCTGATCAAAAACCGCTACGTCGGCCGCACCTTCATTCAGCCCACCCAGGCCATGCGCGAAGCCGGTATTCGCGTGAAGCTCAACCCCCTGCCGGATGTCCTAGCCGGCAAGCGCGTGGTGGTGATCGATGACTCGATCGTCCGCGGCACCACGAGCCGCAAGTTGGTGGCGGCAATCCGCGATGCCGGTGCGACCGAGGTGCACATGCGCATCAGCTCACCGCCGGTGACCCACCCCTGCTTCTACGGGATCGACACCGATACCCAGGACCAGCTGATCGCGGCCCGACTGACCCTCGAGGAGATCTCCGCCCACCTGGGCGTGGATTCCCTGGCCTACCTGAGCAAAGAGGGCATGGTTGAGGCGGCCCACGCCAACGCCGAGAACTTCTGCACCGCCTGCTTCGACGGCGCCTATCCGATTGAGATGGACTCCTCCGTTAGCGGCAGCAAGCTGATGCTTGAGCCTGCCGGCATCGCCGCAACGGTCTAAACCGGCGCCTCGGTTCCCTGGGCCTGGTGCTTCACCTCGCCCCCGAGGCCGAAGGCGTCGTGGATCACCTGCAGGGCTTTGATGCCCTCCCCTTCGGGAACCACACAGCTGGTGCGGATCTCGCTGGTGGCGATCATCTCGATGTTGATCTGAGCATCCGCCAGCGCACGGAACATCCGACCGGCCGTTCCAGCGGTGCAGGGCATGCCCGCACCGACGGCACTGATCCGAGCGATCGCCATTCCTTCTTCAAAGCTGGCGCCGGGCCACTGATTCAGCAGCGGTTGCAGGGCGGTTCGCGCCCGGCCCAGGTCCTCGCGCTTGAGGCAGAAGCCCATGTCGCGGCTGAGTTGTTCCCCTGAGCCATGGGTGCGCTCGGACTGCACGATGGCGTCCAGGCTCACCCCGGCGTCCGCGAGGGCACGGCAAACCGCCACGGCCGTTCCGGGCTTATCGGGGATGCGCCGCACGGCGACCTGGGCTTGGTCCCGATCGAGGGCCACGCCGCGCACCTCCGGTTGACCCGCTCCAGAGGGGGCCGGGTTGAGATGCAGCTGCCGCTCGTTCAGTTCAAAGCAGTGGGCTGCCGCCTGCAGGGCCTTGTTGCCTTGATGCCCGGCGACCAGGCAGCTCACCTTGACTTCGCTGGTGGCGATCAGGCGCAGGTTGATGCCCCCTTTGGCCAGGGTGTCGAACAGGCGTGCTGCGACCCCCGGACGGCCCATGATTCCGGCGCCAGCGATGCTGAGCTTGGCCATCCCGGCCTGGGTGCTCAGGGTGGCGCCGGCCGCGGCGGCATCCATGGCGTCCAAGACGTTTTGGCAGACCGCCTTGGCCTCCTCCAGTTGCGCCTCAGCCACGGTGAAGGCGATGTCGTTGCTGCTGCCTTCGTGGGTGGACTGCACGATCAGATCCACGCTCAAGCCCGCATTCGAGAGCGCTTCAAACAGTTGAGCCGCGACTCCCGGGCGATCGGGGACATGGGAGAGGGCGAGCACGGCCTGATCCGTCTCCAGCTCCGCGCCATCGACGGGCTTGCCCAGCTCCAGGCCCTCACCGCTACCGCGATGGCTGGTGCTGTCGCTGGTGAGCAACGTGCCCGGTGCATCGCTCCAACTGGAGCGCACCACCAAGGGCACGCCGTAGTTGCGGGCGATCTCGACGGCGCGGGGATGCAAGACAGCGGCTCCCAGGCTCGCCAGCTCGAGCATCTCGTCGCAGGTCACCGTCTCCATTAACTGGGCATCGGCCACCTTGCGGGGATCGGTGGTTAGGACGCCGGGGACGTCGGTGTAGATCTCGCAGGCATCGGCTCCGATCGCCGCGGCCAGGGCCACAGCGGAGGTGTCTGAGCCGCCGCGGCCCAGTGTGGTGATCTCGGGAACCCCTGAGAGGCTGTTGCTGGTGCCCTGGAATCCGGCGACCACAACGACGTTTCCGTCATCCAGCAGCCGGCGCACCCGCTCGGTTTTGATCTCCAGGATCCGGGCGCGGCCGTGGGCGGATTCGGTCAGGATCCCCACCTGGGGTCCGGTCATCGAGACCGCCGGGATGCCCTCGGCATGGAGGGCCATCGAGAGCAGCGCGATCGAGACCTGCTCCCCGGTGGCCAGCAGCATGTCCATCTCCCGCTGGGGCGGGTTGCTGCTGATGGCCTGGGCGAGCCCGGTGAGTTCATCGGTGGTGTGCCCCATGGCCGAGACCACGATCACCAGATCGTTGCCGTCCTCTTTGCTGGCGGCAATGCGCTTGGCCACGGCCTGGATGCGCTCCACATCGGCCACGGAGGTGCCGCCGAATTTCTGGACCAGCAGGGCCATGGGTGGGCGCAAGTGCGTGATCGACGATTGTCCTATGGCGTCAGTAGGAACCCGTCGCGGAAGGCATCACCGGGGTCGGCGCCGCGCTTGAGGCTGGCCTCCACCTGCAGGAGCTGACTGAGTAGAGCGAGGAAGCGTTCGGGTTTGCGGCCTCGGATCTGTTTGCGCATCACGTAGATCCGCTTGGGATTGCCAATGCCGGCGGCTTTAGCGATGGCATTGACATCGTTCTCGCCCTGCTGATCCAGCAGGCTCACCCAAAGCCAACCGCGGATTTGCCCGCAGAGGGTGGCCACGATCCGTAGGGCGGGCTCATTGGCGGCCAGCAGCACATCCACCAGCGCCACGGCTGCTGCAGGTTGTCCCGCCAGCAGGGCATCACCCACCTGCAGGGCATTGGTGGCCTGGCTGCCGATCAGGGCGTCCACGGCTTGGGCTGTGATGGCCTGGCCTGCTCCGGCGTAGAGGGAGAGTTTTTCCAGTTCGCTCGCCAGCCTGGCGCTGTCGCTACCGATGGCATCGCTCAACGCTTGGGCAGCGTCGGGCTGCAGTGTCAGGCCCAGCTCCTGGGCTGTGCGTTGCACCAGTTCCACTTGCCCTGATCCATCCCAGATCGCCGGCAGTTGGAAGCTGCGCTCCTGGGCTTCGCCGCTTTTGACCAGTTTTTGCAGGGCCTTGGTGGTCTTGAGCCGCCCATCCGGTTTGGCGGCGTTCACCAACACCAGATGGCACTGCTCCGCCACCAGATTGAGGCTGGCCTCCAGCTGCTCCGCCAGATCAGCCGGGCACTGATTGCAGAAGGGGCTGCGCTGCAACACGATCACCCGATCGCCGCCGCCAAAGGGAGCCGTTCGCGCTTCCTCCAAGGCTTGGGCGGCCTGGTTGGCATCGTTGCCGTCCAGACGGCTGAGGTTGATGCTCTGCCAGGAGGGATCGACCTGGTTCTTGACCAGTGCTTCGACGGCCCTGCTGCGCGCGGCTTCGTCGTCGCCCCAGATCAGATGGATCGGCATGGCAGCACAGGGTGCAGTGCAGTTTGCGCCAGATCCCCATCGGCTGTGACCAACACAGCCACCTCGTTCTGAATTGCTGTGGCCAGTTCAATGGCGTGGTGGAGCTCCAGCTCCGGTTCCTGTTGCTGGAGACGGCTGGCGGCCAGGGCGAGATCCCCATCGAGCGGCACCTGCCGCCACTGCCTGGGGTTTGCAAAGGCGGCGCTGTAGCGCAAGGCCAGGGCTTCATCCCCTTGGCGCAAGGCAGCCTCCATGACCTGCATCAGGCTGATGCTGCTGATCACCCCTTGCCAGCTGCCTTGGGCGATGCCCTGAAGGACGGGCTCCAGCACCCGGCTGGTGTCTGGGTCGTCCAGCAGAAAGGCCACAAGGGCACTGCCGTCCAGCGCGATGCGGCTGCCGGGGCCGAGTTGTCTGGCTTGAAAGCGAGCTTTTGCACCGGCTGCCCCAGGCGTTCGCTGCTGAGCGCTGCGCTCCTTGGCGCTTCCCTTGAGGCTCAGCAGGTTCTCCATCGCTTCTTGGCTGCTGGGACCACCCGCCGCGTCCTGCAAGGGGACGATGGCCGCCAGATCCTGGCGGTGGCGTTGGATCACCAGCCGCTCGCCCTTCGAGGCGCGCACCAGCAGTTCTGGGAAGCGCTGACGGGCTTCCTGTACGCCAAAACGCTCTGCCGACATCGCACTGCACAGTCTGTACAGAGTCTGTCAGCCGGGCATGCTGATCCCCATGGGATTCGACCATCCGATCTTCAGCGAGAGCCTGCGTCTGATCGAAGCGGCCTTGCCTGAAGGGGCTCTGGAGGGTTTATCGGTTCCCGAACGGGATGTGGTGCTGCGCCTGATTCACAGCAGCGGCGACCTCAGCTTGGTTCGGGGGGTGTCGTTTTCAGCTCAGGCCTGTGAACTCGGTCTCGCGGCACTCCGTGCCCAGGCGCCGGTCCTGACGGACACCGCCATGGCAGCGGCGGCGGTGGCTCCGATGGCAAAGCGGACCTTTGGCAACGTCGTGCGCAGCGTGCTCGATTGGGCCCCCGAACGGGCTCCCGAGGGCGGGACCCGAGCGGCGGTGGGGATGCAAGAGGCCCTGCGCGCCCATCCGGGCGCAGTCGTCTTGATTGGCAGTGCACCAACGGCCTTGGAGCTGCTGTTGGAGCAGGTCCGTACCGCCCAGGTGGCAGCGCCTGCCTTGGTGATTGGCATGCCCGTTGGCTTCGTGGGCGTGGCGGAGAGCAAGCGCCATCTCGCCTCCAGCGACTTAGCTCAGATCCGTCTCGACGGCAGCCGCGGCGGTGCTGGCTTGGTGGGTGCGGCGCTGAATGCCCTGTTGCGCCGGGCTTGGTTGGATCAGGCGGCGTCCGCTTGAACGCTGACGTGGCTGTTGGCCTCAATCCGGCTCAAGACCTGACGCGCCCGCAGCACCACGGGGGCCGGCACGCCGGCGAGTCGAGCGGCCTCGATGCCGTAGCTGCGGTTGGCGCCGCCGCTGACGACCCGGTGCAGGAAGCGCAGGGTTGAACCGGTGTCCTCCACCAGCACTTGAGCGTTCTCGACGTTGCTGCGCTGCTCGGCCAGCTCGTTGAGCTCGTGATAGTGGGTCGCAAAGATGCTGCGGGCGCCGATATCGCCTGAGAGGTACTCGGCCACGGCCCAGGCGATCGAGAGGCCATCGAAGGTGGCGGTTCCTCGGCCGATCTCATCCAGCAGCACCAGCGATTGACTGCTGGCGTGGTGAAGGATGTTGGCGGTCTCGGCCATTTCGACCATGAAGGTGGATTGGCCGGCCGCCAGGTCATCCCCTGCCCCCACACGGGTGAAGATCCGATCGGCGATGCCCAGTCGCGCCGCGTCAGCTGGGATCCAACTGCCGATCTGAGCCATCAGCTGCAGCAGTCCGGTCTGGCGCAAGTAGCAGCTCTTGCCGCTGGCGTTGGGCCCGGTCAGCACCACCAGGTCGCAGCCCTCCCCAAGGCTGACGTCGTTGGGCGTGAACGGTTCCTCCACCAGCAGTTGCTCCACCACGGGGTGGCGTCCCCCCTGGATCTCCAGGCAGCGGCTGTCGGGGACCAGTTGCGGTTTGCAGTACCTGGAGGTGGCGGCCACCTCTGCCAGCGACGCCAGGGCATCCAGTTCGGCCACCAGCCGCGCTGCGAAGCGAATCGGACCGGCCTGCTCGCCTACGCGCTGACGCAGCTGGCAGAACAGCTCGTACTCCCGCTGGGCCGCCCGAGCTTTGAGCTGGAAGATCCGTCCCTCACGGTTTTTCAGCTCGGGGGTGACAAAGCGTTCCTCGTTGGCCAGGGTCTGCCGGCGAATCCAGTGGTCCGGCACGTCCTTGGCTTTGGACTTACTGACGGAGAGGAAGTAGCCAAAGGTGCGGTGGTACTGGAGCTTGAGGGTGCTGATCCCGCTGTTCAGCCGTTCCGCCTGCTCCTGCTCGGCCAGCCAGGCGTCCTGGTCATCCAGTTGGTTGCGCAGGCCATCGAGTTGGCGGTCCACACCGTCGTGGATCAGACCGCCTTCCGTCAGGGTCAACGGTGGGGTGTCCAGCAACTGGTGCCGCAGCTCACCAGCCAGGGCCTCAAGTTCGCTCCACGGCCTCGCCAGGGCCACAAGGGGTGCACTGGTGACCTCGCCCAGTAGGCCAGCGAGGGCGGGGAGTCGCTCTAGACCATCGGCTAAGGCAACGAGATCCCGAGCGGATGCGGTTCCCGCGCCGGCCCGTCCGGCGAGCCGCTCGAGATCCCCCATGGGTCTGAGCAGCCGGCGCACCCCCAAGCGCAAGCTGCGGGCCTGGCTGCCGCTCACCAGTTCCCCAATGGCCTCTTGGCGGGAGCGGATCAGTTCGAGATCCACCAGGGGAGCCTCGATCCAGCGCCGCAGGCAACGGCCCCCCATGGCCGTCATCGTCCGGTCCAGGGCCCAGAGCAGGGACCCCTGCAGTCCACCTCCCAATTGGGTCTTGGTCAGCTCGAGGTTGCGGCGGGTGGCTGCATCGAGCACCAGCTGGTCGCCGGCAGTCCATGTCGTGGGCAGCTCGAGGGGGATCTCGCAGCCCGGTTGGGTATCGCTGAGGTAGCGCAACAGACCACCGGCAGCGCGCAGGGCCAAGGGTTGTTCCCCCAACCCCAAGCCATCGACGCTGGCCAGCGCAAAGCGCGCCAACACGGTGGCTTTCGACTCGTTCAGGGCGAAGGGGGTGCGGCTGAGGGGCGTCAGCTGCAGGGATGCAGGACACCAAGCAGGGCGTTCGCTTCCCTTTTCAGGTGCTGGCCAGAGCACTTCAGCGGCTTCCACCTGCAGGAGCTCCTGGTGCAGTTGGTCACTGCCCTCCCGTTCGGTGACGCGGAATTCGCCCGTGCTCACGTCGGCGATGGCCAGGCCCCAACGCTGTTGCTCAGAGACCACCGCGCAGAGCCAGTTGTTGCGGCGGGCCGTGAGCATCCCCTCCTCCAGCACCGTGCCTGGGGTCAGCACCCGTGTGATTTCCCGTTTGAGCAGCGCTGGCTTTCCGCCGTTTTTGCTGCGCTCAGCGGCCTCTTCCACCTGGTCGCAGAGGGCAACGCTGAAGCCGCGCCCGACGAGGTCGGCGCAGTAGCGCTCGGCGGCGTGATGGGGAATGCCGGCCATCGGCACCCGTCCGATTGCTTTGCCGCCCTCTTTTCCCGTCAGGGTCAGCTCCAGCAGGCGGGAGAGGGCAATGGCGTCTTCGAAAAAGCACTCGAAGAAGTCCCCGAGCCGGTAGAGCAGCACCCGCTCGGGATGCTCTGCCTTGAGTTCGACGTAGTGGCGCAGCATCGGTGTGAGCTGCTCGCGGTCCACCAGGCTGTGGTGGTGCCAGGCCGGCAGGTCGTCGCTGCTGTTCTCCTCCTGCTCGCACTTCTCAGTGACGTTGTCTTGTTCCTGAGCGGCGCTTTGCCGAACCCGCGGTCTGGACTGGGCATCCCGCTCGAGGGCCTCGTGATCCAGCTCGGAGTCAGCTTCTTTGGTTTGGATCGTTGCTGGCTCTGGCTCAAGCCCGAACAGCGAGCCCTGCAGCGCCAACTCGGTTTGGTCGGCCACAGGCAGGCTGTCTTCAACGCGGCCAGATCGTAGGCGCGCCACAACTTGTGAAGGAACCCTGGGGGCCTCCAACCTGCGTGGGAGGATTTGCCAACTGACAGGACGCCACCCCCAGTTCCATGACGATCCTCAACACCCTTTCAGTGCTGGCCCTGGTGGTGATGTCCTTCGCTCTGATCGTGGCGGTTCCCGTGCTGTACGCGAGCGATGACACCAGCGGCCGCTCCAACCGCCTGATCCTGCTGGGCAGCATCGCGTGGGTTGCTCTGGTGCTGGTCAACTGGGGCATGAGCTTCTTCGTCGCTTGATATCCGTCTGCTTAGGCTGAGCAGATCGCGAGCTCAGCTGACGTGACCGTTTTTGAAGGCCAGTTTTCCGGCGCGTCTGGATTGCGGGTTGCCGTTGTTGTTGCCCGCTTTAACGATTTAGTGACGGCCAAGCTGCTGAGCGGCTGCCTCGATTGCCTCTCCCGTCACGGGATTGATACGTCCGATAGCAGCGCCCAGTTGGATGTGGCCTGGGTTCCAGGCAGCTTTGAGATTCCTTTGGTGGCTCAGCGCCTGGCCCAATCCGGTCGCTACCAAGTGGTCATCACCCTGGGAGCTGTGATCCGCGGCGACACCCCCCACTTCGATGTGGTGGTCTCAGAGGTCAGCAAAGGTGTTGCGGCAGTGAGCCGTGACTCAGGCGTGCCGGTGATCTTTGGTGTCCTCACCACCGACACGATGCAGCAGGCCTTGGAGCGGGCCGGCATCAAGAGCAATTTGGGCTGGAGCTATGGCCTGCAAGCCATTGAGATGGGCAGCCTGATGGCCGCTTTGCCCAAGGCTTAGTTGTCCCGGCGCATCAGCCGTTGTCCCGCGACCTCTTCAAAGCCCAGCTGCCTGTAGAAGCCGGCGCTGTTGGTGGTCATCAGATAGACCCGCTCCACTCCCTTGAGCTGCGGTGAATTGGCCAGGGCCTCCACCAGCAGCCGGCCTAGACCCTTGCCCTGCAGGTCTTCAGGGATGACGACATCCCACAGAACGGCGCGATAGATCCCATCGCTTGTGGCGCGCCCAAAGCCCACAAGGCGTTTGCCTTGCCAGAGGCTGGCGACGGCTGCGCTGCCCTTGAGCATGCGCTGCAGATCATTGATGGAGCGGTTCTCTGCCCAGAAGGCGTGTTGGTTGAACAGCCGCTGCAGCTTGAACAGGCCGCGGGTGGGCCTCCAGCCTGGTCCCATGCCGAGCCAGCGCAGTCCTGGAGCACCCGGGGCATGCAGGATCAGCCTGGTCCCTTCCATGCCAACATCCTCCCAGCGGGCGGACAACCTTGGCTCAGGAGCGCAAGGGCATCATTCTCGCCGGTGGTTCGGGGACGCGGCTTCACCCGATTACCCAGGCGGTGAGCAAGCAGCTGCTGCCCGTCTACGACAAGCCGATGATCTATTACCCCCTCAGCACCTTGATGCTGGCGGGGATTCGTGAGGTCTTGGTGATCACCACCCCCCACGATCAAGCGGCATTCCAGCGCTTGCTTGGGGATGGCTCCGCCTGGGGCATGGAGATCCGTTATGCGGTGCAGCCCAGCCCCGACGGCTTAGCCCAGGCTTTTTTGATTGGTGAGGCGTTCCTGGCTGGTGCCCCGGCGGCCCTCGTTCTCGGGGACAACCTCTTCCACGGCCATGACCTGCTGTTTCAGCTGCGCAGCACCAACGCAACCGCCCAGGGGGCCACGGTCTTTGCCTATCCGGTTCGGGATCCGGAGCGCTACGGCGTCGTTGAGTTTTCCACAGGTGGCCAGGTCCTGAGCATTGAGGAGAAACCCGCCAAGCCCAAGTCCCGCTACGCGGTGACGGGCCTCTACTTCTATGACGACTCCGTGGTGGAGCGCGCGAAGCGGGTGCTCCCCTCAGCGCGTGGTGAGCTGGAGATCACGGATCTCAACGGTCAGTACCTGCGGGATGGCCAGCTGCAGGTGGAGCTCATGGGCCGTGGCATGGCATGGCTCGATACCGGCACCTGCGATTCACTCCACGAGGCCGGTAGCTACATCCGCACCCTGGAGCATCGCCAGGGCTTGAAGGTGGGTTGCCCCGAGGAGGTGGCCTGGCGCATGGGCTGGATCAGCGGCGATCAGCTCGCGGCCCTCGCTCAGCCTCTGCGCAAGAGCGGCTACGGCGAGTATCTGCTGCAGCTGCTGGAGTTTGCCAATGCAGGCTGATCGCCTAGCGACGGCGGCCGGAGTGCAGTTATCCGGCCCCCTGCTGATTACCCCCCGGGTGTTCGGCGATGCCCGTGGCTTCTTCTACGAAAGCTGGAACCAACGCAGCTTCAACGCTGTTCTGGAGGCGGATGGGCAGTCACCCGCTGACTTTGTTCAAGACAACCACTCCCGCTCCAGTCAGGGGGTTCTTCGCGGGCTGCACTTTCAAAAGGACCCCCATGGCCAAGGGAAGTTGGTGCGCTGCATCCAGGGCGAGATCTTCGATGTGGCGGTGGATTGCCGCCAGTCTTCCCCCACCTTTGGCCAGTGGGTCAGCGCCTGTCTGAGCAGCGAGAACCAACAGCAGCTCTGGGTGCCGGTGGGCTTTGCCCATGGCTTTTTGACCGTGAGCGCTCAGGCGGAAGTGCTCTACAAGACGACCGATTTCTGGGATCGAGAGAGCGAGCGCTCCCTGCTCTGGAGTGACCCTGATCTCGCCATTGCCTGGCCCCAATTCACCGTGCCGCTTCTGGCGGAGAAAGACGCGGCAGCAGCTTCTTGGCAGGCGCTGATCGCCGCAGGGGATGGCTTCCAGTGAAGGTTCTGTTGACGGGCGCAGCGGGCCAGTTGGGTCAGGCCTTGATGGCTGCGTGCCCAGAGGGGATTGAGCTGATCGCGTGCGGACGCCAGGAGCTGGATCTGGCGGATCAGGTCGCTTGCCGCCGCATCGTTCAAGGGCATCAACCGGACTGGGTGATCAACGCCGGTGCCTACACAGCCGTGGATCGAGCCGAGTCGGAACCAGAGCTGGCTCACGCCGTCAATGCGCTGGCCCCAGCTGCCTTGGCTCAAGCCCAGGCGGATCACGGAGGCCGGTTGCTTCAGTTGAGCACCGACTTTGTCTTTAACGGTCAGCAGGGTTCGCCGTATCGCCCTGAGCAATCGGCAGAGCCCCTTGGTGTTTATGGCAGCACTAAGGCGGCGGGTGAGGCCGCTGTTTTGGAGTACTCCTGTGCCCGGGTGCTGCGCACCAGCTGGGTCTATGGCCCGGTGGGCAGCAACTTCTGCCGAACGATGCTGCGTCTGCTGGCCGAACGGGAGCAGTTGGGCG
>NZ_JAFMNJ010000057.1:0-5932 GCF_017859255.1 Vulcanococcus sp. DEBay_Sum29NL08_54 | reverse complement strand
CAGCTTGGAGGAGGTCAGAGCGCTCTTTGATCCACTCCTGGCGGACTGAGCTCAGACGCTGAGGAAGCGATTAACCACGTCCTGACTGAGCTCACCGGTGGGACCGCTGGCCACGATGCCCCCCCGTTGCATCGCGTAGTAGCGATCGGCCTGGCGAACGAAGTGCAGGTGCTGCTCGACGAGCAGAACACCGATGCCGGTCTCAGCAATGATCCGGCGCACCGCGGACTCAATGTCCTGCACGATGTTGGGCTGAATCCCTTCGGTGGGCTCGTCCAACAGCAGGAGCTTGGGCTGCCCCAGCAGGGCACGGGCAATCGCCAACTGCTGCTGTTGACCGCCGCTCAGGTCCCCGCCCTTGCGGGGTAAAAACTCCCTCAGGATCGGGAACAACTCATAGACGAAGGGATCAATGCGGCGATGGCGGGCCAATCCTCCGGGGAGGGCCTCCATGCCGAGCATCAGGTTCTCCTCAACCGTCAGCTGCGGAATGATCTCGCGCCCCTGGGGGACGTAGCCCACACCAGCGCGGGCCCGTTGGTGGGGCGCCTGGCGGTCCAGGGCCGCACCGTTGAACACGATCGTGCCCTGACGGGCCCGCAGCAAACCGATCAGGGACTTCAGCAGGGTGGTTTTTCCCACCCCATTGCGGCCAATCAGGCAGACCATCTCCCCGGCATTCACGGTGAGATCGACATCGCGCAGGATGTGGCTCTCGCCGTAATAGGTGTTCAGCCCGCGGATCTCCAGCAGGGCGGTCATGGGTGTTCCTCCTCTGATGTTCCGAGATAGACCTCAATCACCCGGGGATCGGCCTGCACCTGATCCATCGTTCCCTCGCAGAGGACGTGGCCCTGGTGCAGCACCGTCACGGGACTCTCCAAGCGGCGGATGAACTCCATGTCGTGCTCGATCACCAGCACGGTGTGATCACCAGCGAGGGACTTGAGCAAATCGGCCGTTAGGTCGGTCTCCTCATCGGTCAGGCCCGCCACCGGTTCATCCACCAGCAGCAGATCGGGGTCCTGTCCCACCAGCATCGCGATCTCCAGCCATTGCTTCTGGCCATGGGAAAGCGCCCCGGCCTGCCAATCGGCGCGGCTCTGCAGGTTGACGATGCCCATCAGGTGTTGAACCCGATCGCGCTCCCCTGAACCGAGACCGCCAAACAGCAGGGGCCAGGGCTGCTTCGGCCGGCTGACCGCTAAGGCCAGATTCTCCTGAACGCTGAGCTTCTCAAACACCCGCGGGCTTTGGAACTTGCGACCAATCCCCAACCGGGCAATGCGGTGCTCCGCGCGGCCCACCAAGGAGCGGCCCTTGAAGACCACATCCCCCTCCGTCGGAGCGGTCTTGCCGGTGATCACATCCAAGAAGGTGGTCTTGCCAGCCCCATTCGGGCCGATCACCGCCCGCAGCTCCCCGGGCTGGAGGCTGAGATTCAGATCGCGCAGGGCCAGAAAGCCGTCAAAGCTGACGGTGATCTGGCTCAGCTCAAGCAACGGTGCACTCATGGCTGAACCTCCTCTTGTCCTTCCAGTTCCAGTTGCGGGTAGGTCCCCATGCGCCGGGCGACGCCCAGGCGCGAGAGCAGGTTGCGGGGGCCGTCGCTACGCCACCAACCGATCACACCCTCCGGCAGAGCGGTGACCACCAGGATGAACAGACCGCCCTGGATGAACAGCCAGCTCTGGGGCATGGCTTCACTCACGAGGCTCTTGGCGTAGTTGATCGCCACGGCACCCAAGATCGCCCCCACCAAGGTTCCCCGTCCGCCAACGGCGACCCAAATCACCATCTCGATCGAGAAGGGAACGGTCATGTACTGAGGCGAGACAATCCCGGATTGCACCGTGTAGAGCGCTCCGCCGATGCCGGCCAAACCACCGGCAATCGCGAAGACGATCGTCTTGAACAAGGTGGGATTGAATCCCGCAAAGCGCAGCCGCGGCTCGTCGTCGCGAATGGCGATCAACACATCGCCGAAGCGGCCGCGGACCACCCAGCGCACAAAGGCCCAGGCCGCAATCACCATCAGGGCGGTGAACCAGAAGAAGCCGCGCTGCATCTCTGGTGAACCCACCATCTGACCAAACAGCTGGGTCACATCGGTCTTGAGACCGTTGGTGCCGTTGATCAATTTCTGCTGGCCGTTAAAGAAGTTGAAAAAGACCAGCAGGGCCGCCTGGGTCAGGATCGAGAAGTAGACCCCTTTGATCCGGTTACGGAAGACCAGGTTCCCCAGAACAGCGGCCAACACCGCGGGGATGAGCCAGATCGCCACCAGGGTGAACAGGGGCGAATGGAACGGAACCCAGAACGCCGGGAGTTGCTTCACGCCGTAGAGACCGAAGAACTCCGGAATCCCATTGGGGAAACCCGCTGAACTATTCAGCTGCAGATACATGGCGGCCGCATAGCCCCCCAAGGCAAAGAAGATGCCCTGCCCAAGGCTGAGCAACCCCGTGAAGCCCCAAATCAGATCGATGCCCAGGGCGACGATCGCCAAGGAGAGAAAGCGTCCCAGCAGGTTGAGACGAAAGACGGGAAGGACCGCCGGAGCCGCGACGATCGCAGCGATGATCACCACCCAAAGCAGCAGCTTTGGCCAGCGGGACTGTTGAAGGCGTCCAAACATTGGTTCAGGCCTCCACCATGCGTCCCTTCTGCGGGAACAAGCCCGCGGGACGGAATTGCAGGAAGAGCACGATCAGGGCGAAGACCATCACCTGGGCCATGCTCGTGGTCGCAAAAAACTTCACCGTGGCGGCCAGCGGCGACGGCATGGCCGGCCAGAGGCTGAGCAGACGGCCGGCGCCGATCAGATCGGTCAGCCAACCAATCGCGAAGGACGCCAGAACGGCGCCAAAGAGGTTGCCGACGCCGCCCAGCACCACAACCATGAAGCAGCCCACGATGTAAGAACCACCGACGTTCGGCCCAACCGAACCCAACAACGAGACAGCCACACCAGCGATCCCCGCCAGTCCAGAGCCGATGCCAAAGGTCAGGACATCGACCGTGTCGGTGGGAATGCCCAGGCAGTCGCTCATCGTGCGGTTCTGGGTCACCGCGCGTATGCGTGTTCCCCAAACGCTGCGGTTGAGGAACAGGGTGACGCCCAGAACAGAAACCACCGTCATCGCGATGATCACCAACCGGGGCACCGGCAGGGTGAGATCGGCCCACTCCAGGCCGCCGCGCATCCATTGGGGCGCAGTCACATCAACGTTGCGGGAGGTCGCCCGGGCAATCCGCGAGATCTGGGAGGCCAGTCCACCGGCCAACAGCACCCCGGCAAGCGCCGAGGTAGCCCAGCAGCCGGCACGCACCAGCCGCGCCCGCGGGCCTTCGAGCAGGGGGGCCGGCAAGAGCAGCGGCAAGCTGAAGCCCACCACCAAGGCGAGAACCACTCCAGCAGCCGTCGCCAGCGGAACACTGCGCACAAACTGCTGGAGGATCAGGCTCACGCCCCAGGTCGCCAGCAGGGTCTCCAGGGGATTGCCGTAGAGACGGCGAATGACCGTGCGCTCCAGCAGGATTCCGACAACGCCGCTCACCACGAAGGCCAGCGGAATCGCCACCAAGACATAGAGGTTGTAGACGGGCTCAAAGGCCGGCAGCTTGAAGATCAGCTGCACGACGTAGGTCGTGTAGGCGCCGAGCATGATCAGCTCGCCATGGGCGAGGTTGATCACCCCCATCAAGCCGAACACAATCGCCAATCCAAGGGCGGCCATCAGCAAGACCGAGCCGATGGCCACTCCGTTGAAGAGGCTTTCAAACAGCAATTGCACGGAAATCCGAAGCGGGGCAGCAAGGGAGAAAGCAGAAAAAGAGGAGCCCCCGGAAGGACTCCTCCATCAGTCAGAGCAACCGGAAAGGGCGATCAGAGCTTGTAGCGCTCACCCTTCTTGGCGTCCGTCCAGTCGCAGGCGTAGCCCTTGGAGCTGGGCTCGTACTGGTTCCAGGCCTGGGGAGCCACAGGACCATTGGTGGACTGGAGGATCTTGAACTGACCGTCCTTGGTGATCTCACCGATGCGCACGGTCTGGGAGAGGTGGTGGTTCGGCATCACCTTGACCTTGCCCTGGGGCGCATCGAATTCGATACCAATCAGGGCTTCGCGCACCTTGTCGTCATCGAAGCTGTTGGCCTTCTCAACGGCGGCCTTCCAGAGGTAGACCATGTTGTAAGCCGACTCCTGCGGGTCAGCGACCATGCGATCGCTGCCGTACTTCTTCTTGAAGTCAGCGGCGAACTTCTTCGATGCCGGGGTGTCGATCGACATCATGTAGTTCCAGGCGCCGTAGTGGCCCTCAAGGAACTCAGGTCCAATGGTGCTGATCTCTTCTTCCGCGATGGAGTAGCTCATCACGTAGTAGCCATTCGCCGGAGTCAGACCGGCGTCCTGGATCTGCTTGAAGAAGGCAACGTTCTGGTCACCATTGAGGGTGTTGATGATCACACCGCCGTTGGGCATCGCCTTTTTGATCTTGGCGATGATCGGAGCGACCTCGGTGTTACCCAGGGGCAGGTAGTCCTCGCCAACCACCTTGCCGCCCAGGGACTTGAGCTGCTGCTTGGTGATGGTGTTGGAGGTGCGGGGGAAGACGTAGTCGGATCCCACCAGGAAGAAGGGCTTGCCAGCGGCAGGCGACTTCTTGAACATGAACTCAGTTGCAGGCTCCGACTGCTGGTTCGGAGTTGCACCGGTGTAGAAGATGTTCTTGGAACACTCCTGACCTTCGTACTGAATCGGGTAGTAGAGGAACGCGTCCTTCGACTCGTAGACCGGCAGCATCGCCTTTCGGCTTGCTGACGTCCAACCACCGAAGACCACAGGCACCTTGTCCTGATCGATCAGCTTTTTGGACTTCTCAGCGAAGGTCGGCCAGTCGGAAGCGCCGTCTTCAACGATGTATTCAATCTTGTATTTCTTGCCATCAACGGTGACACCACCGGCGGCATTGATCTCATCAATAGCCATCTTCTCAGTGTCCACCAGAGTGGACTCCGAGATCGCCATCGTGCCGGTCAAGGAGTGAAGAATCCCGACCTTGACCGTGTCGTCGTACTGAACATTGGAGGCAGAATCACCACCACCACAAGCCACCAGGCTCAGAGAAGTGGCGAGAGCCGTTGCACCGGTCAGCAGACGCAACGAAGACTTTCGCATCAAAGGAGATGCCATAACTTTGAATCAATGAAGGCCGCCGCCGTCGTTCAGCGGTGCGAGGAATGTATTGATCGAGGCAGGCGCTCACGGGTAGCAACAAGCACCGAATCGGCAATTGCGAGACTGATCAGACTCGCGGCAATTCTCCTGAGGATTCACCACCCTTTGCGCCGTATCAACGGCCACCAATCGGCGGCTACTTCGGTAGCTGTTGCAGCAAAAACGCCTCGACCTGCTCGAGGCCCTCGCCGCTGTGGAGGTTGGTGAAGCACCAGCTCCGGCCCGAGCGCATCCGCTCGGTGTCACGCTCCATGACCTCCAGGCTGGCCCCCACCATCGGAGCCAAATCGATCTTGTTGATCACCAGCAGGTCCGAGCGGGTGATGCCGGGCCCTCCCTTGCGCGGAATCTTGTCGCCGGCGGCCACGTCAATGACGTAGATGCAGAGGTCCACCAACTCCGGACTGAAACTCGCCGCCAAGTTGTCGCCGCCGCTCTCGACCAACACCAGATCGAGATTCGGGTAGGCCGCCTCGAGGTCCGCGACGGCAGCTCGATTGATCGAGCAGTCCTCCCGGATCGCCGTGTGGGGACAGCCCCCGGTTTCCACACCGCGAATGCGGCCGGGCTCCAGAGCGCCAGCGCGGGTCAGGAACTGGGCGTCCTCCTGGGTATAGATGTCGTTGGTGACCACCGCCAGCTCCAACCGATCGCGAAGGCGCCGGCAGAGGGCTTCGACGAGGGCGGTCTTAC
>NZ_JAFMNJ010000025.1:0-26601 GCF_017859255.1 Vulcanococcus sp. DEBay_Sum29NL08_54 | reverse complement strand
GATCGCGCTCAGGGTTCCCCCAGAGCCTCAATCAACCGGTCCAAAGTCCCGGCGGGGCAATCGTGCCGAAGCACGAGCCGCAGCCGTGCCGTTCCCACAGGGACGGTCGGGGGGCGGATCGCCACGCTCAGCAGTCCTGCCTGCTCCAGTTGCTGCTGCAGTGCCAAGGCGCGGTGATCGTCCCCCACCAGCAGCGGCAGGATCGGCCCGCTCCCGCAGGGCCTCGGCCAGCCCGCTGCCTCGAGGGCGTCACGCCAGCGCTGGGCCCGCTGCAGCAGGGCCAGGCGCTCGGGTTCCCGCTCCTGAATCGCAGTAAGACCGGCGGCGGCCGCCGCCACGAGCGGTGGCGCCAGGGCCGTGCTGTAGCGGAACGGCCCGGAGTGCTGCAGCAACCAGTCCCCCACCGTGGCATTCCCCGCCAGAAAGGCTCCGCCACTGCCAAAGGCCTTGCCGAAGGTGCCGCTGATCAGGCTGATGTCCTGGATGCCGTAGCCCAGGCCTCGGCCCCCCTCCCCCAGCACCCCAAGGGCGTGGGCCTCATCCAGCAGCAGGGCCGCGCCATGGCCGCGGCAGAGCTCGGCTAAGGCGGCGACATCGGGGGAGCTGCCCTCCATCGAAAACAGGCTTTCACTGAGCACCAGCAGCCGGCGTTGGGGGGCATCGCGGCGGGCGCGTTGCAGCTGCGCCTCCAGGTCACTGAGGTCGTTGTGCTGAAAGCGCCGCAGCTTGGCCCCCGTCGCTTGGATCCCCACCAGCAGCGAGTGGTGAATCAACCGATCGGCCAGCACCCAGGTGTGCCGGTCCGCCAGGGCCTGAACCGCAGCAATGTTCGCCTGAAATCCGCTGGGGTAGAGCAGGACCCGCTCGCGCCCCAGCCAGGCGCCCAGGGCCCGCTCGAGGGTCTCGTGCAGGGGGCGTGTTCCGCTGATCAGCCGAGAGGCCCCAGCCCCTACCCCTTCGCTCTGGATGGCTTCAGTCGCTGCCCGCTGGAGGGCCGGATCGCGGCTCAGCCCCAGGTAGTCGTTGCTGGCGAGATCCAGCAGGGGAGATCCCTCTGCGACAAAGGCGGCCTGGCCCGCCGGCTGCAGGCTGCGCAGACGGCGGCGGCGTTCCGGAGCCAGGGCGGCCAGATCGGCGGCCAGGGGTGCCAATGGATCGGCTGCCTCCATCGCCCCAGCTGCGCCCTCGGGTGAATGCCCTCAGTTTGCCCGTTTGGCTGGAGCCCATAGGATCTACTAATGCCCAGTAGCGCTTCGGTCCCCGGCACCCCGGCCCAGTCCACGGACGTGCCGCCCCTGGAGCAACTCTTCCCCTTCAGCCTCGATGACTTTCAGCTGGAGGCGATTGAAGCCCTGAATCAGGGCCATTCGGTGGTGGTCAGCGCCCCCACCGGATCGGGCAAGACCTTGATCGGTGAGTACGCGATCCATCGCGCCCTGGCCCACGGTCAGAAGGTCTTCTACACAACGCCGCTCAAGGCCCTCTCGAACCAAAAACTGAGGGATTTCCGCGAGCAGTTCGGGGCCGAGCGCGTCGGCCTGATGACTGGCGACCTCACCGTGAACCGGGAGGCCTCGATCGTGGTCATGACCACGGAGATCTTCCGGAACATGCTCTACGCCGAGGCCGAGCAGGGGGATGACCCCTTGGCCGACGTGGAGGCCGTGGTGCTCGATGAGTGCCACTACATGAATGACTCCCAGCGCGGCACGGTCTGGGAGGAGTCGATCATTCACTGCCCCCCGGTGGTGCAGCTGGTGGCTCTCTCGGCGACGGTGGCCAACGCCGGGCAGCTCACCGACTGGATTGAGCAGGTCCATGGGCCGACCCGCTTGGTGATGAGCGACTTCCGGCCGGTGCCGCTGCAGTTCAGTTTTTGCAGTGCCAAGGGCCTGCATCCCCTGCTCAACGACGAGGGCACGGGCCTCCACCCCAACTGCAAGGTCTGGCGTGCCCCCAAGGGGGGGCGTAACCGCCGCGGGCCCAAAACCCCGCGGCCGCCGCAGCCGGAGGCGCCACCGCTGGGCTTCGTCGTGGCCCAGATGGCGGAGCGGGAGATGCTGCCGGCCATCTATTTCATCTTCAGCAGACGCGGCTGCGACAAGGCCGTTCGTGACCTGGGCAAGGTCTGCCTGGTCAGCCCCCAGGAGCAGGCCCGCATTCAGGCGCGCCTGGATGTCTTCATGGCGGCCACCCCCGAAGCCGTACGCGATGGCGGCCATGACGATGCCCTGCTGCGGGGGATCGCGGCCCACCACGCCGGGGTGTTGCCGGCTTGGAAGGAACTGATTGAGGAGCTCTTCCAGCAGGGGCTGGTGAAGGTGGTGTTTGCCACCGAGACCCTGGCGGCCGGCATCAACATGCCCGCCCGCAGCACCGTGATTTCAGCCCTCTCCAAGCGCACGGAGCGGGGCCACCGCCCCCTGATGGGCAGCGAGTTCCTGCAGATGGCCGGCCGGGCGGGTCGCCGTGGACTGGATTCCCAGGGCTACGTCGTCACCGTGCAGAGCCGCTTTGAGGGTGTCCGGGAGGCGGGGCAGCTGGCCACCAGCCCGGCTGACCCGCTGGTGAGTCAGTTCACCCCGAGCTACGGCATGGTCCTGAACCTGCTGCAGCGCTATGAGCTCTCCAAGGCCAAGGAGTTGGTGGAGCGCAGCTTCGGTCGCTACCTGGCGACCCTCGATCTCACGGAGGACGAGGCCCGCATCAGTGAGCTGCGCGAGCAGTTGGGTGACCTGAGCGGCACCGTTCAGGAGGTCGATTGGGAGGACTTTGAGGACTATGAGAAGCAGCGCGGCCGCCTGCGGGAAGAGCGCCGACTGCTGCGGATCCTGCAGCAGCAGGCCGAGGAAACCCTGGCCCATGAACTCACCTTGGCCCTGCGTTTTGCCAGCGAGGGAACGCTGGTGAGCCTGAAGGCTCCGGTTCTGCGGGGCCGGGTCACACCGGCGGTGATCGTTGAGAAGCAACAGGGCTCAGGTCAGTTCCCGCTGCTGTGCTGCCTCACCGACGAGAACGTTTGGGTGCTGGTGCCCTGCAGTGCAGTGGTCAGCCTCCATGCCGAGCTCACCTGCCTTCAGGTCAAGGATGTGGCCGTTCCCGAGCTGCACCGCCCCGGCGAGCTGCGCCATGGCGATCAGGCCAGCGGTGGCCTGGCCTTGGCCGTCGGACACATGGCCCGGCGCCACGACATGGTCACGCCCCAGTACGACCTGGCCGGTGAGGTTCAGGCCCAGGCCCATCTGGTGCGTGAGCTGGAGCTGGCCCTGGAATTGCATCCGGCCCACGGCGCCGGCGACCGCAAGAAGCTGCGCAAGCAGCGCTTCCGCATGGAGGAGTTGGAGGCGGAGATTGCCGAGCGCCAGCGCGTGCTGCACTTCCGCGCCAATCGCCACTGGGAAACCTTCCTGGCATTGATCGAGATCCTGCGCTTCTTCGGCTGCCTCGAGGGGGACGAGGGCCTGGATCCGAGCGAAGTGGGCCGCACCGTGGCCGCCCTGCGGGGGGACAACGAGCTCTGGCTGGGATTGGCGCTGATGAGCGGTCACCTCGATGAGCTGGATCCCGCGGACCTCGCCGCCGTGCTGGAGGCGATCTCAACGGAGGTGAATCGCCCGGATCTCTGGAGTGGCTATCCACCGCCGCCAGCGGCCGATGAGGCGATGCATGACCTGCGCGGCATTCGCCGCGAACTGCAGCGGCAACAGGAGGCCGGCAAGGTCGTGATGCCGGTCTGGTTTGAAGGGGAGCTGATGGGCTTGGTCCATGCCTGGGCCAAGGGCGTCAGCTGGAGCGACCTGATCGCGAACACCTCGTTGGATGAGGGCGATGTGGTGCGGATCATGCGCCGCACCGTCGATCTTCTGGCGCAGATCCCCTACTGCGAAGCCATCAGCGAGCAGTTGCGCACCAACGCTCGGGCGGCCCTCAAGGCGATCAACCGCTTCCCCGTGCGGGAGCCGATCGATGGCGGCCAGGCTTCTGGGGAGGACTCCAATCCCGCCACCGCCCGCCAGGCCGATCCTTCGGCGCTTAATCCCGCGGCCTAAGCACCAGCCAGACGATCAGCAGCAATCCGGCCGTACTGCCCACGGTGTACAGCCAGTCGGCGTAGGGCGTCCAGAAGAGGGCAAGGGGCATGGGTAGCGTGAGCGCGTGATGAATCCGTCCCGCATCCGCATCCTGGCGGTGGGCAAGTTGCGCAAGAGCTGGGTGCTCGAGGGAGCCTCCACCTTCCTCAAGCGCCTGCCGGGATTGCAGGTCCTGGAGCTCCGCGATGCCGGCATGGCCAAGGAGGCCGAAGCGATCCTGGCGGCCCTGAAGCCCGACGAGCGCTTGGTGATCCTCACCGAGGAAGGCCAGACCTTGGACTCGGTGGCTCTGGCCCAGCGTCTCGAGGGCTCGGGGTCAGAGCGCTTGGCCTTTGTGATCGGCGGCGCTGAGGGCATTGACCCGGCCTTGAAGGCCCGCGCCAGCTGGCGCCTGAGCCTCTCGCCGATGACCTTCCCCCATGAACTGGCCCGGTTATTGCTGCTGGAGCAGCTCTACCGGGCGATGACCATTCAGCAGGGCGGGCCGTATCACAAGCCCTGAATCAGATCGCGAGGCGCTTCCAGATCACGTCCAGGTTGGCCTGGTGCAGATCGGTGGAGAAGCACTCCGCCAGCTGCTCGGCGGTGAGGCGTGAGGTCACCTCGCCATCGGCCTCCAGGTTGGCCCGGAAGTTGCCGCCCTCGGTGTTCCAGGCGGTGTGGGCGTTGCGCTGCACGATCCGGTAGGCGTCTTCACGGCTGATGCCGGCTTCCACCAGGGCCAGCAGCACCCGCTGGCTGAAGACCACGCCGCCGTAGACGTTCATGTTGCGGGCCATGTTGCCGGGGTAGACCCCGAGACCCTTCACCACGGAGGTCATCTCCCGCAGCATGAAGTGGAGGGTGACCGAGCAGTCGGGCAGCATCATGCGCTCCACGGAGCTGTGGCTGATGTCCCGCTCGTGCCAGAGGGCGCAGTTCTCCAGCGCTGCCACGACGTAGCTGCGCAGCACCCGGGCCAGGCCACTGATCCGTTCGCTGCGGATGGGGTTGCGCTTGTGGGGCATGGCGGAGCTGCCCTTCTGTCCCTTGGCGAAGTTCTCCTCGACCTCCAGGACGTCGGTGCGCTGCAGGTTGCGGATCTCGGTGGAGAAGCGCTCGAGGGCGGCACCCACCAGGGCCAGGGTCTGGATGTACTCCGCGTGGCGATCGCGGGAGATCACCTGGGTGCTGGCGGTGTCGGGCACCAGGCCGAGCTTGGCGCAGGCGATCTCCTCGACCCGGGGGTCGGTGTTGGCGTAGGTGCCCATGGCACCGGAGATCTGGCCGACGCTGACGGCGGTTTCCAGGTGCTCCAGGCGCTGCTGGTTGCGCACCACTTCGGCGAGCCAGCCAGCCACCTTGAAGCCGAAGGTGATGGGTTCACCGTGGATGGCGTGGGAGCGGCCGATCATCACCGTGGCCTTGTGCTCGCGCGCGAGGGCCCGCAGGGCGTCCGCGAGCAAGTCCAGCTCCTGGCGCAGCAGCTTGACGGAGGCCTTCATCTGCAGGGCCACACCGGTGTCGAGGACATCGGAGCTGGTCATGCCCACGTGGATGTGGCGACCGGCGTCACCCACGTGCTCGTTGACGTTGGTCAGAAAGGCGATGACGTCGTGACGGACCTCGGCTTCGATCTCGAGGATCCGCTCGACGCTGAAGCTGGCTTTCTCTTTGATCGTCGCGACGGCCTCAGCCGGGACGCGTCCCAGTTCGCAGTTGGCCTCGGTGGCTGCAATCTCCACGTCCAGCCAGCTCTGGAACTTGGCCTGCTCGCTCCAGATAGCGCCCATCTCGGGCAGGGTGTAACGCTCGATCAAGGCCGCGCCTGGCTCACATCAAGACCAATGTATGGAATGGCCTTTCGGGGCCCTAGGCGACGCTGGTGAGCTTGTGGTGCTCCACCTCCCACTGCACCAGTGGGCCCCAAGCCTGTTGTTGAACCCAGCAGCGCCCTCCACGGCAGCGCAGCACTTGGAAGGGGGGCAGGTCCGATGGCTGATTGCGCAGCTTCACGAAGCTGCCGGGTTGCAGCAGTTCAACCACCTTCGCGCTGTGGGGTTTGGGAGTGCGGGCCACAGTGGTACCCCTTGGTTTGGAACATCCTCAGGAGTGTTCCCAGGGAAACCCATTCAGCACCGGTTTTTATTCGGTTTCGCTTCGAGCTTTGTGATTAAACGGGCGTACGGCACGATGCAGAGGTGCTGGGCCGCTGCCCGATGGGTCGAAAGCGACGCTTGGATCTGCAGCTGGTGGAGCTGGGTCTGGTCACCTCCCGTCAGCAGGCGCAGCAGTTGATCCGTGCAGGCAAGGTCCGCAGCGGTGATCGCATCCTGGATAAGCCTGGACTTGAGGTGCTGCCGGAGCTGGAGCTGCAGGTGGAGCAGCCCCAACGGTTTGTCTCCCGGGGTGGCGAGAAGCTGATGGCGGCCGTTGAGGCCTTCCCCTTAGGCCTGGATCAGCGCGTCTGCCTGGATGGTGGGATCTCCACCGGTGGCTTCACCGATTGCCTGCTGCAGCACGGGGCATCCCGGGTCTATGGCGTGGATGTGGGCTACGGCCAAACAGCCTGGAGCCTGCGCACCGACGAGCGCCTGGTGCTGAAGGAGCGCACCAACCTGCGCCACCTGCAGCCGGAGGATCTCTATGGCAGCGAAGACCCCTGGCCTGATCTGGCCGTGGCGGACGTCTCGTTTATTCGCTTGGGCTTGGTGCTGCCGGCCTTGGGCCGCCTGCTCAAGGGCGAGCGCCGCGAGGCGGTGCTGTTGGTCAAACCTCAGTTTGAGGTCGGGAAAGAGCGGGTCGGGAAGGGGGGAGTGGTGCGAGACCCCCTGGCCCATGCCGACGCCATTGCGGGGGTGATCGCTGCGGCGGAGCGCGAGGGCTGGCGCGCTTGTGGGGTGGTGGCGTCTCCGATTACCGGGCCCGCGGGCAACCACGAATATCTGCTCTGGTTGCGTTCAGGGGACTGGAGCGAGCAAGAGAAAACCTCCGAAGTGCCCCCCACAGAGGAACACATTCGGAGGTTGGTGGAGCTGACCTTGGCCAGCTAGCTCAGATCGCGCTGTTGTCCTTGTCGCCGGTGCGGATCCGGACCACAGACTCCACGGGGCTGATGAAGATCTTGCCGTCGCCGATCTCGCCGGTGCGGGCGGCGTCTTGGATGGCATTCACCACGGTGTCGACGCGGGCGTCATCCACCACGATTTCCAGCTTGAGCTTCTGCAGGAACTCCACGGTGAACTCAGAACCGCGGTAGCGCTCGACTTGGCCCTTCTGGCGACCAAAGCCGCGAACCTCGCTGACGGTCATGCCGACGATGCCGGCGTTGACCAGGGCCAGCTTCACGTCTTCGAGCTTGAAGGGGCGAATGATGGCCTCGATTTTTTTCATGGCTCAGGGCTGGAGATGGGGGAATTCTCTCAGGAAAATCCGGCGAGGAAAGGTCTTTGCGGACCTTCTGAAGCCATTAGGGCGCAGTCTTTCGGCGGGTGATGTGACCGTTGATACCGCACTTGGTTGACGGGCTGCGATGCGTAGCATCCGAAGTCAGGACGAGCGCTTGGATGACTGCGACCGCAACAACCCGTACCCCCCTCTACGGAGAGCGCGCCATTGCCGAGGCGGAGCTGATCTGTTTCGACAACCCCCGGCCTGAGCGCCCCTACGAGGTGTCGATCACCCTGCCGGAATTCACCTGCAAGTGCCCGTTTTCGGGTTACCCCGATTTCGCCACCCTGCGCCTGATCTATCAACCCGGTCCCCGGGTGATGGAGCTCAAGGCGATCAAGCTCTACGTCAACAGCTACCGCGATCAGTCGATCTCCCATGAGGAGGTGACCAACCGCATCCTCGATGACTTCGTCGCGGCCTGCGCTCCGGTCTGGATGCAACTGGAGGCCGATTTCAATCCGCGGGGCAATGTCCACACGGTGATTCGGGCCTGCCACGGCACCCGTCAGCCCTGCTGAACCTCCGCGATCAGCAGCGGCAATTCATTGGCCAGGGCCGTCAGGTTGCGGTTGCAGAGACCGGCAACGTGGAGCTTCTGGCCACCGGCCTCGGCGATCGCCCAGATCTGACGGGTCGCGATCAGGCTGAGGGCACCGCCGGCCAGGGCGATGGCAAATCCGCCGTAGACCAGGGGCACCCCGGGGTCCCGTTTGAGCAGGATGCCGCTGGCTGGGACCACACCGGCCACCCGCAGCGGAATTCCCTCGACCTCAGCGGCGTCCCCCCCGGGGATCAGGGTGGCCAGGATTTCAGCGTCGGCGGAGTAGGCCGTCACCGGACCTTCCTCACTGGAGAGAGCCAGAAGCACCGGGTTGCTGCCATCGGGCCGGGTGGGTAGGACGATCCCCCAGACCTGTTCTCCGAGCTGGGGAAAGCTTTGAAGCGGCAGCTCCAGGATTGGGCTCTTCCCGAGTTGCACCTTGATGGCGGAGAGGGCCCAGTCCGCCTGATACAGGGTCATGCCGCGGTAACGCAGCGGATGGTTGACGCTGATCTCCGCCTGGGAGACCTCCTGGCCTTGGCTTGGGGTCAAGGTCAACTGGGAGCGGAATTGTTCCGGGCGTCCCGCCGGGTCCCGCTCGACGCCGAAGCGCTCCAAGCTGACGCTGACCTGGGTTTCACCGCGGCTGTTCAGCAGCTCCAGCTCGTTGCCAGGGGCGAGAAACCGCTCCAGACGTTGGCCGCCGAGGGATCCCCAGGCGGCCCCCACCATCAGGACCACCAGACCGGCGTGAACAAGCAGTGGGCCGACCCGTCCCAATACGCCTTTGCGGGCCGCCAGGCGATCCCCCTGGGGTTGGAGTTCCCAGCCACGGCTCTGAAGCAAGGTCTCAAGCCGCGTCAGGCTGGCCTTGGGGTCGGGAACGGCGATGGTCTCCGCCAGGGTGAGCTTGCTGAGCTGACGGGGGGTTTGGTAGTCGATCCAGCGCAGGGCGGCCTGTAGGGCCGGCCACTGGCGACGCCAGCTGCAGAGGATCAGGGCGAGCCCGAGCCAGGCCAGCAGGGCGAGGAACCAGCTGCTCGAATACACATGATCCAGCTGCAGCGAGAGGATCGCGTCACCATTGAGCAGTCCCAGCCAGGGTTCTGGGTCATAGACACGGTGGTACAGCGCGGCGGCTTCCTTCTGCGGCACAAAGGTCCCCAGTCCGCTGGCCGCGGCGATCAGGATCAACAGGCCAATGGCCACCCGCAGGTCAGAGATCCAGGCGATCAGTCGCTTCATCGGTGGGGTGGAAGGAAAGCTGGGGTTAGGTCCAGCGGGCCAGCAGGGTCAGGCAGCCGGTCAGCAGCAGCACGGCCCCGCTGATGGGCGGTACCCATTGCCCGAGGGAGCGCAGGGCCAGGAGTCGGGGGGCCCAGGCCGCAGCGGTGCCCGCCAGCAGCAGAGGCATCACCTGCCCAGCGGCGAAGGCGGTCAGCAGCAGGGCGCCGGTCAGGGGGGTCCCGGACTGGGCGATCCAGGCCAGCAGGACCGCCAGCACAGGGGTGGTGCAGGGGGAGGCCGCCAGGCCAAAGGCCAGGCCTGCGGCCAGTGGGGCCAGGGCGGGTGGCACCCGCTGCCGCCACTGCTCCGGATCGGGCCCCGCCGGCAGCTGCAGGGGCACCAGGCCCAGCAGGTTCAGACCCATCACCACCGCCAGGAGGGCCACCAGGGTCGGCACAACACCAGGGACCTGGCCATAGATGCGGCCTAGGGCGCCGCTACCCAGGCCCAGGAGAACCAGGGAGCCGACGATGCCGCTGCAAAAACTGAGGCTGCGGGCCCAGGGCCGCTGGCCACCGCGGTCAAATCCCGCCAGGTAAGCCAGCGTCACAGGCAGCAGCGAGAGGGAGCAGGGGCCCAGGCTGGTGATCAAACCGCCAGCAAACACCAGCCCCACGGTCAGGGGCCCGGGATGGGCCAGGGAACTGCTCAGCAGCTGCTCACCACTGCGGGCCCAATCCGCTAGGGCCTGAGCCAGCATCAAACGGTACGCAGCGCGAGGGGTCAGCCTATCGGCATGCTCTGCCGCTTGGCTTGGATCCGGCGGTTGCGGTGGGGCTTGCCGGGCTCCAGGCCGGCCCCCTCCAGGGAGCAGCGCAGCAGGAGGCCTGCGGTGAGCAGGCTGGAGAGGAGGGAGTTGCCGCCGTAGCTGATCATCGGCAGCGGTAATCCCGTGGTGGGCATGGCACCACTGGCCACGGCGATGTTCAAGATCGACTGGCCCACCAGCAGGGTGGTGCAGCCGATGGCCACCAGCCGCTGTTGGTTGCTTCTGCAGCTCAGGGCAATGCGCAGGCCGACAAAGCCAAAGAGCAGCAGGAAGACCAGCAGCAGCAGGGATCCGACGTAGCCGAACTCCTCAGCGAAGACCGCGAAGATGAAGTCGGTGGTCTGGATCGGGAGGTACTGCAGCTTCTGTGTGGACAGGCCATAGCCCTCACCCCAGAGACCACCGGAGCCGATGGCCAAGAGGCTCTGAACCAGCTGATAGCCATCCCCCTGGGCATCTTTCCAAGGGTTGAGGAAGGAGGTGACGCGAATGCGCTGGTATTCGTTGATCGAGATGCTTCCAACCGCCACCGCCAGGCCAGCGCCGGCGGTGCCGAGCATGGCCCAAAGCGGCAGACCCGACCCGAGTGCCATCAGCCAGAGCAGGATTCCGCAGAGGGATGCGGTACTCAGGTTTGGCTGTTTGAGGATCAGTCCGAGGGTCACCACAAAGACCCCGAGCCAGAGCACCTTTTGATCGATGGAAATGCGTCTCCAATGGGAGAACAGGGCAGCTCCCTGGAGGACGAGAAAGGGCTTGATCAGTTCGGTCGGCTGGATCTGAATCGGGCCGATCACCAGCCAACGGCTGGCGCCATTCACCGTGCTGCCGATCACCAGGGTGAGGGCGACGAGAACGCTTCCGGCCAGTAGGGCTGGACCGGCCATGCGCAGCCAGCGCCTGAGGTTGATGCTGATGCCGGCATAGAGCAGGCCCCAGCTCACCAGCATCCAGATGGCCTGGCGCTTGAGGTAGTAGCTGGCATCCCCCATCTCCCGGGCGGCGACCCACCAACTGGCGGATCCCAGGACAGCCAGGCCCAGGAGGCACCAGATCGCGATCATCCCGAGGAGCAAGCGTGCCTCTGCGGGCCAGTGCTCAAACGGCACGGGGAGCCACGGTCGCTTAGCGGGCAAGGGGGTGCGGAAATCAGACACTGACTATCCCGTATTTCTCTGGCGCTTGCCAACAAAAAAGCCCGGCAGTGCCGGGCTTTTGAAGAAGGTTTCGGCCTGAAGGAATCAGTTGCCCAGGTTCACCTGACGGCGACCAGCAACGAGTTCAACTTTCAGGATTTTGCCCCCTTGCTTCATGATCCGCTGCTGTTCAGCGAACCAGCTTTCATAGGGCACCCACTTGGTGAAGAAGGTGTTCTGCAGCTCGCGCTGGGAACGGGTCTTCTCCGGGCAGGGAATGCAAGCTGTGATTTTGAAGAGGCGCATGGATTGATCCGCAGGTTTGCCGAAGGCAGGGATCAGTTACCCAGGCCGGAGCTGATGTAGTCGAAGTACACGCCCATTTCACGGCCTGCGTCAGGACCCACCAGGGAAGCGGTCACTTCCTTCATGGCCTGGATGGACTGAACGGTGGCGCCGATGGGCACACCCAGGGAGTTGTAGGTCTCCTTGAGGCCGTTCAGAACGCGCTCGTCGAGGATCGAGGTGTCACCGGCCAGCATGGCGTAGGTGGCGTAGCGCAGGTAGTAGTCGAGGTCGCGGATGCAGGCTGCATAGCGACGGCAGGTGTACATGTTGCCGCCGGGACGGGTGATGTCCGAGTACAGCAGCGACTTGGCCACAGCTTCCTTGATGATCGCGGAAGCGTTGGCGCTGATGGTTGCAGCGGCACGAACGCGCAGCTCACCGCTGGCGAAGTACTGCTCCAGGCGCCCCATGGAGGAGCTGTCCAGGTACAGACCCTGAACGTCGGCCTGGTTGATGACGTTGGTGATTGCGTCTTGCATGGAACCTGTTCGAAGAGGCGGGGATCAGAGAGAGAGCAACCTCAGGAGAGGGCGCCGACGACGTAGTCGAAGTAGAAGCCAGCCTCTTCGGCATCAGCACCGGTGAGCAGGCCCATGGCGGCGTTCTTCATCTCGCGCACGGCTTCAGCCATGGCTTCGAGGGGAGTGCCGAGGGAGCGATACATCTCCTTGGCGCCGATGATGCCGATCTCTTCGATCGGGGTGACATCGCCGGCGATGATCCCGTAGGTCACCAGGCGCAGGTAGTAGTCCATGTCCCGCAGGCAGGAGGCGGTCATCTCTTCGCCGTAGGCGTTGCCGCCGGGGGAGATGACGTCGGGACGCTTCTGGAAGAGGGCGCCGCCAGCGGTCTTGACGATGCGCTCACGGCTCTCGCTCAGGACCTGGGCGACGCGAAGACGGCGCTGACCGCCGCTCACGAAAGCCTTGATCTGGTCGAGTTCGCCAGGGCTGAGGTAGCGGGCTTCGGCGTCCGCGTTGATGATCGAGTTGGAGACGATGCTCATGCAGTTCTGCCTCGAAACAAGCGGTCGCCTGAACGGTGACCGATATCCGGTGGGTAAGGGGGAGTCTCCAGCCTTGAGCGATGCAGTGACCTGCGTCGACGCGAGCTGAAGGAGCGACAGCTGAGCTGTGCGCCGAATCATTCTGTGGCAACGCCCCGCGCCGTCCTGAGTCCCGGTAACAGTTCTTCACGGCGATTATTTTTGCTTGAAACCCTTGCCGGCACTGGGTTTCTCTTGATCGAAGACTACGTTCAGGCTGCGGCGGTTGCTAACAGCCAGATTTGCTTCATGGCTCCACTGAATATTTATCTTTGTCTCAATCTTTTTCGCTTCATTGTTAAGAATGCCCATTAAAAAGCCGGCTCGTTAGAGCCGGCGAGGTGGACAGGGTCTGGATCTGAGGCTGGACTTCTCAGCGCCCCACTGGATTGAGTGCGGCATTGCCGCCGTAGAGGGCGGCTGTGCGGTTGACCGTGCTCAGGGGGATCCCGTTGCTGGTGCCCATGCCCCTGAGGTAAGGAACGGTGTCGCGACCGAAGTTCTCGGCGTAGGCCGGATTGTTCAGAACGCCGTCGATGGCGGTGCGCATGCCCTCAACACAACGGGTGTTGAGGAAGGCGCTCGTTTCATCGGCCTGCGCTGCCCGACCCAACAGGGCGATATGGGCGGCGGCGGCGGCCTTGAACGGTGCCATCCGGTTCAGTCGGCTGACGAACAGGTCACAGCCAGCAACCCGAGCGACAAACTCGGCGACGCACAGGCGACCTTGACGGAGCTGGGATTCGGCATCCCCCAGTTGTTCTGAAGCCAGGGGCTGGCGACCGAGCAGCTGGCGATAGACCGCCTCGATCACCTGCGTGACTTCAGCGCTGCTGGGATCCATGGAGAGCTTCACGGCGGTGCCGAGGCTCTTGCGCTTTCCGAAACCTTGCAGGGTTCCAGGCTTCAGGGCCTTGGCCATGGCAGCCCGGGGCTGCTCGGCGTTAGCGCCAGCTCCGCCAGTCGACACAGCGGCATTCCAGCCACTGCCGAAGCTGCTGCGGGCGGGGACCGCCGCGGCTGCAGAGGGGGCCGGGGCAAAGCTGGTGATCCCTGCTGCACTCCAGGTGGGAGCTGCGCCGCCACCGGGTTGCCAGCGGGGAGCGCTCCACTTGCGCTCGGGCGAGGGCTTGGTCTGGACGGAATCGGGGCCGGAGCGCTTGGACGGTGCTGGAGCCAGCTGCTCTCCACCGGTCAGGGTGGCGCTCCAGCCGCCACGCACGACGCTGGTGCGGCCCTTGAGGTTGCGGGGGGTCAGCGAACTGCTGTCGCGGAAATCGCTTGGGGGCGTGACCTCAGGGCGAATCCGTGGGGTGATGTCGGCGTAAGCCGCTGCGTTGAAGGCGCGCTTCAGCGAGGGCACGCGACGGGTGTTGAGGTCGTTCGGGGTAATGAACCGCTCATAGGGAACGGTGTCTTCGCCGAAGGTCTCGCTGTACTCGCTGCTGTTGAGCATGGCGTCCACCACGCCGTAGAAGCCCTTGCGGGCAGCCACGTCGAAGTAGCTGTCGATCTCCCAGCGGCCAAAGGTGGGGCGGCCCAGCAGGCGGCGGTGCATGACCTCGATGGCCTTACAGATGTAGAGGCCACTCCAATAGCGACGGCGGAAGGCCTCGCTTCGTGCCACCTGGCGAATGAATTCACGCAGGCTCAGGTCACCGTTCTCGAGCTTGATTTCCTCGACGGTGTTGTGCTCGCCGGCGTAGCCGGTGTTGCCCAGGACCTGGACATAGACGGCGCGAATCACAGCCTGCGTGCTGGATTCGGTGTTGCGGATGCTGGGTTGACCGCCGCGACGGGGAACGGAGTTGCCGCCGGTGGCGATCTGCTGAAGCCTCACCAGCTTCGGCCCTGCCTTGCGGGGGGTCGATGCCCGGAACTGCGGGCTGTTCATCTGGCCCGGCTGACGCATGCCATTGCCCACCAGGATGCGGCGGGTGTCGTAGCTCAGCGGTGCCGGACGGGTCGAGACATTGGCGGTACCCGAGGGGAAGATCGCGCCGTAGTTCAGGCCCAGAGGATCGTTGCCGCCGCCATAGGGGTGCTGATCGGCGTAGGGCTGGCGGTAGCTGGCGTAGAGGGTGACGTATTGGGGAGCGCCTTCAAAGGGAGCGCTGAAGCGGAACAGCTTGCGGTTGGATCCCCAGCCGGCGCTTTCCTGTGCTTCCTCGCCGATGTCCCGCAGGTAGGGAACGGTCTCCTCGCCGAACACCTGGGCGTACTCCATGGTGTTGATCAGCGAATCCACGAGGCCCTTGAGGCCCTGGGCGCTGACGATGTCGAAGTAGCGGGTGAATTCCTCGCGGGAGCTGATGCCCCGGCCCAGGAAGTGGCGGAAGGCCAGCTCAACGGCACGGCTATTGGAGAAGCGGCCGTAGAACTGCTGTTGGTATTCCTTGCTGTGGCCGAGGGAGCGGATGAACTCCCGCATGGAGATGTCGCCCTGGCGCACCTGGGTGGCTTCCACGGGGCAGGGCACCTGGCTGTAGGCCTTGGCGATGTCCCGCTCGAAGATCTGGCGGTAGGCCGCCCGCACCACTTCTGCTTTCTGGCCGCCACTCATGGCGGGCCTCATGATGAAGCGCTGGGCCTTGCCCTGGGCCGCCAGGGCGTAGATCGCAGGCAGCTGCAGGCCCTGGTTTTCGGGGCTGCCCAGGCGCTGGCGGGCCGAGGGGGTTGGCACGGCCAGCTCTTCGAGCAGGACGTTGAAGCTCTCGATCAGGAGTTGACGGGCTTCGGGCAGGTCCTTCAGCAGTTCAGCGGCACCGGCACGCATTTCCTGCAGGGCCACGTTGGTGGCGGCCAGGGAGCAACCCTTCTCCAGGACATCGCGGAGACCACGGGTGTTGACCCGCAGGATGCTCGGATCGCCAGCCACGACGGCGTAACCGACGTAGCGCAGGAACCAGGCCAGGTCGCGGATGGACTTTTTCATCCGCTCGGTGCCATAGATGGCCACCGAGATCGGGTTGAAGCCCGTGGGCAGAACCACGCGGACATCCGCGTCACCGCCCGCTCCCTCCAGGAGACGAGTAAAGGCATTGCCGCGCTCGGTGCTGCCGCTGGCGCCAGCGAAGGTCTGCACGGAGCGCTGGAACGCGGCTTGGTCGGCCGCGAGTGGGGTCTGGGACCCCGCCGCCACTGGGTTCAGAGGCGCATCGAGATAGGAGAGCGGGGTGCCGCCCGCAAAGATCCGGTTGGCCGCCCGAGCGACGATGGCTTCGGCATTGGCCGAGACGCGACGGGCCGCCTCAACCCGGAGCTGGCCGCTCTGGAAGAAGTTCGTGAGGTTGCTGAGCTCGCCCCCATCCGGGAAGCGGTCCTGCTGCTCCGCCTGACGGACGCTGGAGAGCGGCAGGGTGTCGTAGCGCTGAGGAGCAACCCTGCTGCTGCCGCTGCTGGCGGTCACAGTCATGGACGAAAGCGAACCTGGCCTGGGCACGTTACGGCTGGCCCTCTGGCCTCCTGGCAGGCCATGAACAAATGTTTGCAGCCCGTTGTGGGTTTGCTCGAGCGGCAAGGCCGGGACATGAAATGCTCGGCCTCAGCGGATCCACCTTCTGACCCGCTTCCAGCCCATGACTCAGGCCCCTGCTGATGCCGCCACCCCGGTGGTGAGCGACTTTTACGACCGCTTCCCCTATCCCGGGGATCCCCTCCAAGACGGCCCACCGCCCGGATACAACTGGCGCTGGTGCGTTGACGCTGCCTACTCGGCCAGCACCGGTGCCTTGCCTGCGGCCCGTTCGAGCGCTGAGCCCCTCAGGATTCTGGATGCGGGCTGCGGGACGGGGGTCAGCACGGACTACCTCGCCCATCTCAACCCGGGGGCAGAGATCCTCGCGGTCGATATTTCGCCGGGGACCTTGGAGGTGGCGCGAGAGCGCTGCCGGCGCTCCGGTGCCCTGGACCGAGCCCAGGTCCGGATCGAAAACAGGAGCCTGCTTGAGCTGGCGGGAGAGGGGCCGTTCGACTACATCAATTCCGTTGGGGTCTTGCACCATCTCCGGCAACCGGAGGCCGGGCTGAAGGCCCTGGCTGCCTTGCTGAAGCCCGGTGCCTTGCTGCACCTCTTCCTCTATGCCGACGGTGGCCGCTGGGAGATTCATCGCACCCAGCGGGCGCTGACGGCGATGGGCGTGGGGACCGGCGCCGATGGTCTGCGGTTGGGGCGTCAGCTCTTCACGGAGCTTCCTGAGCACAACAGGTTGAGGCGCCATCACGAGCAGCGCTGGGCGATCGACTGCGCCGCCGACGCGAACTTCGCGGACATGTATCTCCACCCGCAGGAGACCAGTTACAACCTCGAGCGCCTGATGGCCTTTGTGGCGTCGGCAGATCTGGACTTTGCCGGCTTTTCCAATCCGGAGGTCTGGGACCCCGCGCGGCTGCTCAAGGGTGAATTGCTGGAGCGGGCTCAGGCTCTTCCGCCCGAAGCGCAGTGGCGCTTGGTGGAGGACCTGGATCCCGACATCAGCCACTTCGAGTTTTTCTTGAGCAAGGGTCCAGTTCAGAAGCAGCGCTGGGATGAGGACAGTGATCTACTGGCGGCCCTGGGCTGCCGAAACCCATGCCTCTGGGGCTGGCCAGGTCGCGCCCTGTTGGATTCCGACATGGCACCTCTGGACCTGAGTGCCGAGGGCTTCAGCCTGTTGCAAGCGCTCGAGCAATCACCCGCAGATACTCCGCTGGGTCAGCTCCCATTGGACTGGTCAACGGCTCAGATCGCCTCTGTCGCAAGGGAACTGCAGCTACAGCGCGTTCTTCTGCTTCGCTCAGGGCCAGGCGTCAGCGCGTGATAGATTCCGCGCGCCTTTTCAGAGCAAAGGCGCCTTTGTTGGCTGCTTCATCACCCCAGTCAGATCCGGACTCTCACCTCGAGGGGCTGGACGCACTGGATGACACGGCGAGCCAAGAGACGGTTCCTTCTCCCCCTCTGGAAACAGAGTCCTCTGGGTCCTCTGCTGTCGCTGAAACCGAATCGGTTCCCGCTGATAGTCCTGACCTGGCTGACTTTGAGAGGCTTCAACGTCGCCTGATCCTCGCCACCTTGCTGGTGTCCGCCATTGCGGTCCCGGCCACGGCCCTGATCTACGACCTTCACATCGCCAGCAGCTTGCTGGTCGGTGGCCTCGCCGGCGCTCTCTACCTCAGGCTTCTCGCCCGAAGTGTTGCGAAGCTCGGCAACGGTTCCAAGAAGGTGGGCAAGTTCCAGCTTCTCGTCCCTGTGGTTCTTGTTCTGGCTGCAGCTCGCCTGCCCCAGCTCGAGTTGTTACCAGCTCTGCTTGGTTTCCTGCTCTACAAGCCCGCGGTGATTCTTCAGGCACTCACAGATCGCTGAGCGCCAAAAACCTTTTCAACGTCGCATTTGCGACCCCGAACGTCGACCCGATGGGTTCCTTGCCACTCGTTCTTCCCTTTGCCGAACTGGAGGTGGGTCAACACCTCTATTGGCAGCTGGGGAATCTCAAGATTCACGGCCAGGTGTTTCTGAGCTCCTGGGTTGTGATCGGAGCCTTGCTCGCCTTTGTCGTGGTGGGCACGCGCAAGATGGAGCGCGATCCCCGTGGTGTCCAGAACCTTCTGGAGTTCCTCTGGGACTACATCCGCGACATGGCCCGCGAGCAGATCGGCGAGAAGGCCTATCGCGATTGGCTTCCGTTCATCGGCACCCTCTTCCTGTTCATCTTTGTGAGCAACTGGGGCGGCGCTCTGGTGCCCTGGAAGCTGATTCATCTGCCCAGTGGCGAGCTTGGTGCTCCGACCGCTGATATCAACACCACCGTTGCCCTGGCGCTGCTGGTGTCCCTGGCCTACTTCTATGCAGGCCTGAGCCGGAAGGGCTTCCGCTACTTCGAGTACTACGTGGAGCCGACTCCGATCATGCTCCCGTTCAAGATCGTTGAGGACTTCACCAAGCCCCTCTCGCTCTCCTTCCGTCTGTTCGGAAACATCCTTGCCGACGAACTCGTCGTTGCAGTGCTGGCCTTCCTCGTGCCTCTCGTGGTGCCCCTGCCTGCGATGTTCCTCGGCCTGTTCACCAGTGCCATTCAGGCGCTGATCTTCGCCACCCTCGCCGCCTACTACATCGGTGAAGCGGTGCACGAAGAGCACCACTGATACTCATCAGTCCCCCTGCCTGATCGGGGTCACCCGCTCTGGCAAACTCCTTGCGCGCAGGTCCGGTTCAATCCGGGCCCATCTCGGTTCAGTCCAGATGTCCCAGGCGCAGGGATAACGTCCCGGTCCCAATCCGCGCTCTCCCAGCGCCCTACATCCTTCGTTCCACCATGGATTCCATCACCTCCGCCGCGTCTGTTGTCGCTGCTGGTCTGGCCGTCGGCCTCGGCGCCATTGGCCCTGGTATCGGTCAGGGCACCGCTGCAGGCGGCGCTGTCGAAGGCATTGCTCGTCAGCCCGAAGCTGAAGGCAAGATCCGCGGCACCCTGCTGCTGTCCCTGGCCTTCATGGAAGCTCTCACCATCTACGGCCTTGTGGTCGCTCTGGTGCTGCTGTTCGCCAACCCCTTCGCTGGCTGATCGCGCTTGAGGTGACGAGGGAAGGGCGGCCTTCAGTTCGCTGAACCGCCCATCCCCTCAACCTTTGCCTCAGCCTTTCGCTTCCGCCGCCGTTTTGCGGCCCGCTTCAACCGCCCGCACCCCTGCCTCATGACCAGCTGGCTTTTGCTAGGTGCAACGGAGGGAGGTCTCTTTGACCTCGACGCCACCCTGCCTCTCATGGCAGTTCAGGTGGTTCTCCTCACCTTCATCCTCAATTCCCTGTTCTTCAGCCCCGTTGGACGGGTCGTGGAAGAGCGGGAGGGTTACGTGACCACCAGCCGTGCGGAGGCCAAGCAGAAGCTGGCCCAAGCCGAACGCTTGGAAGCTGACCTCAAGGAACAGCTCAAGGACGCACGTCTGTCCGCCTCGAAGCTGATCCAAGAAGCGGAAGCTGATTCCGACAAGCTTTATCGCGAGGCTCTGGCTGCAGCAACCGCTGACGCCAACGCCTCCCGTGAGCAGGCACGCCGCGAGATCGATGCCCAGCGCGAGTCGGCCTTGGGCCAACTCAAGACTGACGCCGACAAGCTCGGTGACCTGATCGTCGACCGTCTGCTGGCCGCCCGATGACCATTCCTTCCCTCTTCGCCAGCCACGGTGGCTTTGGTCTGAACCTCAACGTGTTCGAGACCAACATCGTCAACCTGGCGATCGTGCTCTTCGGCCTCTACAAGTTTCTGCCCAACTTCCTGGGCAGCATCCTTGAGCGCCGTCGCGCGATCATCCTGGCCGACCTGAAGGACGCTGAAGAGCGCCTCAGCTCAGCCACCGCTGCCCTCTCTCAAGCCCAGCAGGATCTGGCCGCTGCTCAGCAGAAGGCCGAACAGATTCGTGTTGACGGCAAGGCTCGCGCTGAAGCGATCCGCCTTGATTCTGAGAAGCGCACCATCGATGAGATGGCTCGTCTCAAGCAAGGTGCTGCCGCTGATCTCGACGCTGAGGCGTCCCGCGTCAGCAACCAGCTCCGCCGTGAGGCGGCTCGCTTGGCCATTGAGAAGGCTCTCGCCACCCTGCCCGGCAAGCTCAATGCTGAAGCCCAGGCGCAGTTGGTGGATCAGTCCATCAAAACGTTGGGGAACGCCTGATGCCGCTGCTCAACACCATTACGACCCCCTACGCCGAAGCGTTCCTGCAGGTTGCTGACAGCCGCAAGGAAACCGACGAGGTGGTGGATCAGGCCAAGGCCGTTCTCGGCCTCTGGAATGAGTCGGCTGATTTCCGGGAAGCCATGGGCTCTCCTGTGATCGAGGTTGACGCCAAAAAGGCGGCCCTTGAGAAGCTGTTCGCTGAGCAACTCAAGCCCTCTTTCCTCAATCTGCTGAAGCTCCTGGCTGATCGCCAGCGCATCGGCATGCTCGACGCGGTGCTGGATCGCACCCTCGAGCTCTACCGCGAGCAGCGCAATATCGCTCTCGCCTCTGTCACCTCTGCCTCTGCTCTCACTGAGGAGCAACAGGCTGAGCTCAGCAAGAAGGTTCAGGCCGTGGCCGGTACCGACAAGCTGGAGATCAATCTGAGTGTCGACCCCACTTTGATCGGCGGTTTCGTCGTCAAGGTCGGCTCCAAGGTGATTGACGCCAGCCTCGCGGGTCAGGTGCGTCGCCTCGGACTGGCGCTGGCCAAGGTGAGCTAGCTCCGCACCCGAACCCCTTTCTCACCCCTCGTCCTCAACCCCAACGCCTCCCATGGTTTCCATCCGCCCCGACGAGATCAGCGCGATCCTCAAGCAACAGATCGCTGATTACGACAAGTCGGTTTCCGTCAGCAACGTCGGCACCGTGCTGCAGGTCGGCGACGGCATCGCCCGCGTCTATGGCCTCGAGCAGGTCATGGCCGGTGAGCTGATCCAGTTCGAAGACGGCACCGAAGGCATTGCTCTCAACCTCGAAGACGACAACGTCGGCGCGGTGTTGATGGGTGAGGGTCGCGGCATCCAAGAGGGCAGCACCGTCAAGGCCACCGGCAAGATCGCCTCGGTGCCCGTCGGCGACGCCATGCTCGGCCGTGTGGTGAACCCCCTGGGTCAGGCCATCGATGGCAAGGGTGATATCCCCACCAGCGAGACCCGCCTGATCGAATCGATGGCGCCTGGCATCATCCAGCGCAAGTCGGTGCATGAGCCCATGCAGACCGGCATCACCGCCATCGACGCGATGATCCCCATCGGTCGTGGCCAGCGCGAGCTGATCATTGGCGACCGCCAGACCGGCAAGACCGCCATCGCGATCGACACGATCATCAACCAGAAGGGCGAAGACGTCGTCTGCGTCTACGTCGCTGTCGGCCAGAAGGCTGCCTCTGTGGCCAACGTTGTTGAGGTGCTCCGCGAGAAGGGCGCCCTCGATTACACCGTGATCGTGGCTGCGAACGCCTCCGAGTCCGCTGCTCTGCAGTACCTGGCTCCCTACACCGGCGCAGCCATCGCTGAGTCCTTCATGTACAAGGGCAAGGCCACCCTGGTCATCTATGACGACCTGACCAAGCAGGCTCAGGCCTACCGTCAGATGTCCCTGCTGCTCCGTCGTCCCCCCGGTCGTGAGGCCTACCCCGGCGACGTGTTCTATTGCCACAGCCGCCTGCTCGAGCGCGCCGCCAAGCTGAGCGACGCCATGGGCAAGGGCTCCATGACCGCCCTGCCGATCATCGAAACCCAGGCTGGTGACGTCTCGGCGTACATCCCGACCAACGTGATCTCCATCACCGACGGTCAGGTCTTCCTGAGCTCCGACCTCTTCAACTCCGGTCTCCGCCCCGCCATCAACGTGGGTATCTCCGTGAGCCGTGTGGGTGGTGCTGCCCAGACCAAGGCCATCAAGAAGATCGCCGGTACCCTCAAGCTTGAGCTGGCTCAGTTCGATGAACTGGCCGCCTTCTCCCAGTTCGCCTCCGACCTGGATGCTGCGACTCAGCAGCAGCTGGCCCGCGGTAAGCGTCTCCGCGAGATCCTCAAGCAGCCCCAGTTCAGCCCCCTGATCCTGGCTGAGCAGGTCGCCGTGGTTTACGCCGGCGTCAAGGGCCTGATCGACGAAGTTCCCGTCGAGTCCGTCGTTCAGTTCTGCCGCGAGCTCCGCGAGTACCTGAAGACCAACAAGCCCGAGTTCATCAACAAGATCCAGACCGAGAAGCAGCTCAGCGAAGACGCTGAGGCCATGCTCAAGGCTGCCATCAACGAAGTGAAGTCTTCGATGCTGGCTGCGGCCTGATCCCTGACGGTTACCCCGGAGAGTCCAATCCATGGCCAACCTGAAGGAGATCCGCGACAGGATCAGTTCCGTTAAAAACACCCGGAAGATCACCGAGGCCATGCGCCTCGTGGCAGCCGCCAAGGTCCGCCGGGCACAGGAACAGGTTCTGCGCAGCCGTCCGTTTGCTGATCGTCTTGCCCGCGTTCTGGAGAATCTCCAGACCCGGATGCAGTTCGAGACCGCTGACGCGCCGCTGCTCGAGAACCGCGACGTCCGCACCATCACCCTGCTCGCCGTGACCGGCGACCGGGGTCTGTGCGGTGGCTACAACGCCAACATCATCAAGCGCACGGAACAGCGTCACGCTGAGCTGAAGTCTCAGGGCTATGACGTGGATCTGGTGTTGATCGGCCGCAAGGTCGCCACCTACTTCCAGAACCGCGCCAGCCAGTACACGATTCGCGCCACCTTCATGGGGCTCGAGCAGGTCCCCAGCGCTGCTGAGGCCGGCAAGATCGCCGACGAGGTGCTCGCCGAGTTCCTCTCCGGCACCACCGATCGTGTCGAGATCATCTTCACCAAGTTCATCAACCTGGTGAGCTCGAAGCCTGTTTCCCAGACCCTGCTGCCCCTGGATCCCCAGGGCATCGCCAGCGCGGACGACGAGATTTTCCGTCTCACCACCCGCGACGGTCAGCTGGGCGTTGAAACGGGCACGGTCAACAACGACCAGCCTTCTCTGCCTTCTGATCTGGTGTTCGAGCAGAGCCCCGATCAGCTGCTGAATGCACTGCTGCCTCTGTATCTGCAGAACCAGCTGCTGCGTTCCCTGCAGGAGGCGGCCGCTTCCGAGCTCGCCAGCCGGATGACCGCCATGAACAACGCCAGCGACAACGCCAAGGCGCTCGCGAAGTCCCTGACCCTGGACTACAACAAGGCCCGCCAGGCCGCCATTACCCAGGAGATCCTGGAAGTGGTCGGCGGTGCTTCTGCCATGGCCTGAGCACGTTGCTCAGACGCTCAAAGCCCTCCCAAGTGGAGGGCTTTTTTTGTGCCTTGTTCCAGGATGAGGGAAGCGCCGGCGCGCCATGACGCTTTCCCTGCAACCGCTCTTCCCTTTGGCCCTGGGCACCGCAGATCTGGCCCTGGATCCGATGGATGCGGTGTTACTGCTCCAGGATGTCCTGGCTCTGCGGGGCGAGGACAGCGGCAACCCCCATCCCGGTTGCGCCTGGACCGGCGACATCAACGGTGTCTGGCGGGTTCACCAGCTTCCGGCTTTTGCGGCCATTAGCGATCAGGTGCGCCGGCATGCCTGGGCGTACCTGGAGCAACTGGGCTTCCACTGCGACCAGGTGGCCCTGCACATTCAGCGGTCCTGGCCGGTGGTGAGTGAACCGGGCCAGGCGGTGGGCCGTCATCACCATCCCAATGCCCATCTGAGCGCCATCGTCTACCTCAATGGCGATGGGTCCGGCCGCAGTGGTTGCCTTCGGCTCTACCCCGCCCGGCAGAGCAATGAGCTGGTGCCAGGGTTATCCGTGGGCCATGGCGGTCCCCTCGAGGGGGCCCTGCACTGGAATGCCCCCCACTTCGATCTGGCTCCCCGGGCTGGGTTGCTGGTGCTCTTCCCCGCTCAGATTGACCATGCCGTGACGGCCAATGAGGACGAGGGCGATCTGCGGGTGTCCCTGGCCTTTGATCTGGCCTTGAGTGCACCGCTCTGCGAGCAGCCTGGGCTGGCCCCACCGGAATACCTGGCGCCGCACCCGCAGCAGTGGGGCGCCCTGCCCGGGCCGTGATCCTGGACAATGGGGAGCTTCTGGACTGAGCTGCTCCCTCCATGGGCGAGACCTACACCGTTGTCTGTGAACTCGACGGCACCAGCCACAGCTTCAGCTGCGCTGCCGATCAGACCGTTCTCGCTGCTGCGGAAGCCGCCGGTGTGGCTGTCCCCAGCTCCTGCTGCTCCGGTGTCTGCACCACCTGCGCTGCCGTGGTGAAAGAGGGATCCGTGCATCAGCCCGACGCCATGGGCGTCAAGGCTGAGCTGCGGGATCAGGGGTTTGCGCTGCTCTGTGTGGCCTATCCCCGCAGCGACCTCAAGGTGCTGGCCGGCCAAGAAGACGCGCTCTATGAAGCGCAGTTCGGTCAATACCAAAAGTGAGTCCAGGGCTCTCTGGCTTTCGATCCCTGGCGCTCACCCTGGTGGCCCAGCCCGGTCCGCTGCTGCCGCAGATCGAGGCTGAACTGCGTCAGCACGGGGTGCCGTTGCGCTGGGCGATCACCCAGGCGGTCTGCCGGTCCGATGGCCGGCGCCAGCTAACCCTGGAAGCGATGGTGCACCAGCCCGCCCTGCTCGTATGACCCGCCCTGGCGATCCCTTGCCCACCGTGATGGTGGTGCCCACGGGCATCGGCTGTGAGGTGGGTGGCTACGCGGGTGATGCGGTGCCCGCGGCGCGGCTGTTGGCGGCCGCCAGTGGCTGCCTGATCACCCATCCGAATGTGATGAATGGGGCCTCGCTCTATTGGAGTGACCCCCGCATTCACTACGTCGAGGGATCAAGCCTCGATCGTTTCGCGGCTGCAGAACTGGCACTCCAGCCGGTTCGCTCTCAGCGCATTGGCCTGCTGCTGGATGCCGGCATCGAGGAGGAGCTCCGGCTGCGGCATCTGCAGGTGGCCGACGGTTGCCGGGCCAGCCTCGGGCTGAGCCTGGGTCCGGTGGAAACCACTACGGCTCCGATCGGCGTCAGCCTGAGCCAGGGGGAGAGCGGTGCCAGCTGGGGCCAGCTGGCGCGCCCCGACGTCTTGCTGGAGGCCGGGGAGCGCCTGCGCGATGCCGGTGCCACGGCCATCGCCGTGATCGCCCGCTTTCCGGATGACCCCGATAGCGAGGCCCTGACGGCCTACCGCCAGGGGGGCGGCGTCGATGCCCTGGCTGGAGCTGAGGCGGTGATCAGCCACTGGCTGAGCCGTCAGCTGAATCTGCCCTGTGCCCATGCGCCGGCGCTGAGCCCCCTGGAGATCGATCCCCAGTTGGACCCCCGGGCGGCGGGCGAGGAGCTGGGGTACACCTTCCTGCCCTGCGTGCTGGTGGGCCTGAGCCGCGCCCCAGCCCTCTGGCCAGCGGACCAGGCCCCCGCAGAATCGATTCGCGCTGAGCAGATCGGTGCTGTGGTGGCCCCGGCCGGGGCCCTGGGGGGCGCGGCAGTCTTGGCCTGCGCTGAGCGGGGCATTCCGGTGATCGCCGTGGAGAACCCCTGCGTTCTCTCAGTGACGGCCGAGGCCTTGGGGATCGAGGTGCTCCGGGCTAAGAGCTACAGCGAGGCCGCTGGGCTGGTGCTGGCCCTGCGGGAGGGCATCAGTCCCGAGGCGCTGCAGCGTCCGCTGCGGCGGCTGGTCTGATGGCGGGCTTTGGCGTGCGCAAGGACCCCTGCCCCTGCGGCGGCGGGGTCTACGCCGACTGTTGTGAGCCGTTCCACCTGGGCCAGTCCCTGCCGGCCACGGCTGAGCAGTTGATGCGCTCGCGCTACAGCGCCTTCAGCCGCAACCTGATCGACTACTTGATCGAGACCCACCCCTCCCCTGAGCCCTTGGCCGAGCGGCGCCAAGCCCTCAAGGCCAGCAACCGCGGCGTGCGCTGGACCCAACTGCGCATCAGCGCACGCGAGGCCGGAGGCGAGGCTGACCTCAGCGGCCGGGTGAGCTTCGACGCCCAGTACCGCCAGGCGGGGCAGACGCACGTCCTGCGGGAGTGCTCCCGCTTTGGCCGCGAGGGTGGTGAGCTTGGCGGCCGTTGGCTCTATTTGGCGGCTGAGGGTTGATGGCTTCTTCTTCCTAAAAGAAGCGAAAAAAAGCCCCCGTCAGTCAACGGGGGCCGTCTGCTCTTCGGTGCCCCCTCCCTGGGGGCTTGGATGACTCTCCTGCTGCGCCTGGCCGTACCCATAGCCCCAAATGGGGGTGATTCGGTTCCCAGCGAGCGCTAGAGCCCAGTGCTGCCAACGCTGATCAGGTCTCTTTATTGCTGTGATCGTTAGGAACGATCACCAAAAGGGTTCCCTTCAACGGATCAGTCCCCATAAGTTCAGGTGCAACAGCCCGCATGGGCCGTTTTGCATCCCCGCTCTGACGGCTTGCCGTTGAGCCTTTCTTTCCCGTACTCATGACGACCACCCTCCAGCAGCGCCAAGGCGCTTCTGCGT
>NZ_JAFMNJ010000056.1:0-6141 GCF_017859255.1 Vulcanococcus sp. DEBay_Sum29NL08_54 | reverse complement strand
GGAACACCTATCGGATGCTGCACCAGACCCGTTTCGCTCCCCACTTCCAGTTCATCGGGGACTTTGATCGTCACTACGGGCTGTTTGAGGGTTGCGGTTCGGCCATTCCCTTTGACCAGGGCGCCGCTGTCAGTGCGGCGGCGAGCTGCTGCTGATGGCCTGGGCTCAAGCCTTGGCGTTTAACCGAAAAAGCCCTTGCTGTTGAGCCAGAGCCCTAAGCCCAGCATCGGTACGAACACGGCGCCAGCGATCTGGAGCTTGATGCGCATGGCCGAGGGTTCGGCTTTGACCGGCTGTGCTGGCTTGGTCGAGGTCTTCTTGGAGCGGGATTTCGCCATGGGGTGGGGCCGGGGTTAGCGGTGCTCAATCAGGTCGGAGGCGGAGTAGCGGACCTTGGCGAGGCCGGCGTACTTGTCCTCGGCGCTGCGGTAGCCGCAGGCGCAGACCACGCAGCTTTGGTAATCGCTGCTTTCGAGTCCCAGGATCTTGTCGTAGTCGCTGGGACTGAAGCCCTCGATGGCGCAGGTGTCCACCTCCAACAGGGCGGCGCTGGTGAGCAGGTTGCCCAGGGCGATATAGACCTGGTTGGCGCTCCACTGGCCAATGGCCTGGCTGCGGGGTCCGTCGATCAGATCCACCTGAATCATCTGGCGGTAACCCTCGAGCAGGCTGGCGTCGATGCCCCGGGTTGTCGCGGTGGCCTCGATCAGCCGATCGGCATCGGCGGCCAGGATCTCCCGCTTCTTCAACAGCACCACCAGGTGGGAGCAGTCGGTGATTTGAGATTGGTTCCAGGAGTGGGGGCGTAGCTGGGCCCGCAGCTCGGGGTCGGTGATGACCAAGAACTTCCAGGGCTGGAGCCCATAGGACGAGGCCGTTAGAACCAAGGCGGACTCAAGCGCCTCCCAGGTTTCAGTCGGGATGCGCTGGCTGGGATCGAAGGTCTTCGTGGCGTAGCGCCACTGCAGGGCCTGCAGTAGTTGCGGGGAGGCCGTCGCCATCAAGGTTCAGTCGTTGGCCACAGCTTCCCATTCAGCCCGCAGCACCTGAGGGCCCGATCTGACCGCTGACCCAGTAGCGGACCCGTTCCGGATGCTGATCGAGGTACGCGTCCACGGCGGACTGGGCCGTGTCTTGATGGGCCTTCAACAACACCTCGGCCAGATCGGCATCGGGGATCCGAAAGCGCGTCAAGAAATCGGTGACCTCAGGGGCGAGAGCACTGAGGTCTGGCTGGCCGATGGCGTGGATCCATTCAGTTCCCCCGAAGGCGCGTTTGGGGTCGCTGAGGAACCGCAGTTTGTAGCGAGCAAACATCCAGTGGGGTGTCCAGCTGGTGACCACGACCCAGCGCCGCTCGCGGATGGCCTGGTCCAGCACGGCACTCATCGCTGCACTGCTCGAGGCCACCAACTTGATCGCGCTGAGGTCGTAGTCCTTCAGGGCGACCTGTGAGAGCTGATTCAGGCCCGATCCCGGGTCGATCCCTTGAACCTGATGGTCAAAGCGCGCAGCAATAGAGGCTTGGCGGAGATCGCCAATGGAGGTGACCAGATCCGGATCGACGTAGTCAGGGACGACCCAGCCCAGTCGTCCGGAGTACATCGGACCGAGGTCTAAGACCCGATCGCGGACGCGCTTCCAGTAGTCCCGATGGGTCAGGGGAAGCCAGGCCATCAACATCAAATCCAGATCCCCTCGGGCAACGGAGGCGTATTGGATGCCGATGTCGGCCAGGACGCGCTCGACGGGCCAGCCCAGTTCCGTCTCGATCAGTTGCTTGGCCATCAGGCTGATCACCTCCGCATCGGCCCAGGGGGACCAGCCCAGTCGTAAGGGTCTCCGCTCAGTCCGGCCCTGCCCTTGAGTTGTGCTTTGAGCCAGGGATTCGCTGCTGTTGCGTTGGCCCCCCTGTTGTTGGCGACCCAACTGGACCAAGCTCGCCAGCGAGAGTCCCGCCAGGCCCATGCCGCCCACCAGGGCGCTGCGCCGTGACCAGCGTGGAGCGTCGCTCATCGTTGTCTCCGGGCGTTGCTGGGTGAGAGGCCCTGGCTCAGGCGATCGAGAATCACCGCCAGGATCACCACCGCGATTCCCCCCTCGAAGCCCAGGCCAACATTGAGCTGTTGAATGCCCCTGAGCACGACATCGCCCAGGCCGCCTCCGCCGATCATTGAGGTGATGACCACCATGGAGAGCGCCAACATGATGGTCTGGTTGACCCCGCTCATCACCGTCGGTAGAGCGCTGGGGAGTTGCACCATCCACAGCAGTTGCAGGTCGCTGCAACCAAAGGACCGTCCGGCCTCCACCAGATCTGTGGGCACCTGAGTGATCCCCAGGTAGGTGAGCCGCACGATCGGAGGCATGGCGAAGATCAAGGTGGCGATGATCGCGGGAACGGCTCCTGTGCTGAACAACATCACCGCCGGGATGAGGTAGACGAAGGCCGGCATCGTCTGCATCAGATCCAGTCCGGGGCGCAGCAGTCTCCAGAGCCAGGGCTGACGGGTCCCAAGCACCGCCAGGGGAAAGCCCAGAAGCAAGGCCAACAGCGAGGAGGTGATCACGAGGGCCAAGGTGGCGAGCATCGGCTCCCAAAGACCCAGGGCCAGGACCAGGTTCAAGCCCAGCAGGCTGAAGAGGGCAAAGCTGCCTCCCACCAAACGCCACCCCACCACGGCAACGACCAGGGCAAACAGCCATGGCGCGGGTTGAGCCAGGACGAACTCAAGCGTTGCGGTCAATCGCTCAATGGCGACCTGGACCACGTCGAAGAGGCCCTGGCCGTTGTTTAAGAGCCACTCCACAGCGGCATCTACCCCTAGCCCCAGCGGCCCGGCCTGCTCGAGACTCGCCAGCGTGAGCACCATCAGCCCTGCTCCTTGAGGGCCTGCAGCAGCCCCCTTGGTGTCACCACTCCCAAGGGTCGTCGTTCAGGGTCCAGAACGGGGGTGGGCCAGGGGTTGCTTGAGACCGCACTAATGGCTTCGTTCAGCAGGAGTTCCGAGGGGAGAGCTCCGGCGGCTGAAGCCTCGATCCAAATGTTCTCTGGGTTGCGTAGGCCTTGGAAGCGTCCCTCGGAATCCAGGCTGAGAGTGATCCCCAGGTCTTCGGGGATGGGTTCGACGATCTGCCGCAGGGTGAGCACCGAACCCCGATCGACCGTTTGAAAGAAGGCCCGGACCGCGGGGTTCGCCGGTGCTTCAAGGAGCTCCTGGGGTGTTCCGCACTGCAGCACCTCCCCCGATTGCATCAGGGCGATGCGATCGCCAATGCGGATGGCCTCATCGAGGTCATGGGAGATGAACACCACTGTGCGTCGCTGTTCGGCCTGCAGGTCCAGCAGTAGGTCCTGCATGTCTCGGCGGATGAGCGGATCGAGGGCGGAGAAGGCCTCATCCATCAACAGGATCGGGGGATCCAGCGCCAGGGCCCGGGCCAGTCCCACCCGCTGCTGCATCCCTCCGGATAGTTGGGCTGGCTTCTGCTTCAACTGGCTGCCCAGCCCCACCCGCTCCAGGGCACGTCTGGCTTGCTTCTGACGCTCCGCCCTGGGAACGCCGGCCACCTCCAGGCCAAACGCAGCGTTGTCGAGAACGCTGCGTTGCGGGAACAGGGCAAAGGACTGGAAGACCATGGCCATGGCGTTCCGGCGCAGTTGGTTGAGCGCCTTTGGAGAGAGTGTCGCCAGGGCCTGGCCGCGCACTTGCACGGATCCCGAGCTGGGCTCGATCAGTCCGTTAATCATGCGCAACAAGGTGGACTTCCCCGAGCCCGAGAGGCCCATCACCACAAAGATCTCGCCGGGTTGGATCGTGAGGGAGACCTGCTGGACAGCCGCTTTGGGCTGCCCCAAGAACTGCTTTGAAACGGCTTGAAGTGTGATCTCTGCAGACACCTCAAAGCCGAAGCACTGCGGCGACCCTAGCGATCAAAAGCTCAATCAACAGGCTGAAGGGCGATCGTCAGGTCTTTAGCAAGTTCAAACATTTGCTCGAATGGCCTTCGCTCACTTTGATGTCGGCGACTGAGCGGCAATCAGATCACTTTGCAGCTTGAAGCAACCACTGACAGCCCTAGGCCTCATCGATAGGTTGCGGCCATGGCTTAGTTCACGACTTCGTGAACTGTGTCCGGAGGCCTCTTCAGAGGTGATCCCCCAGCCCTATTGCTGAGCCCTGAAGGTTTGCGTCTATCGGTGGCTCCCGAGGATTGAATGACGACATCCCACCGCACACAAGCATCCTCGGCCCATCGGCCGAAGACTGCTGGAGCAATGGATGAGCAGCGGTTTGGTGCCGCTCCTGAATCTGTTCGTGAGACCGATCACTATCAGCAGGAGTACATCGAGCAGTTCGCTGATCGATGGGATCGCCTGATCGATTGGGAGGCCCGCGCGCAGGCGGAGGGTGATTTCTATATCCGGATCCTGCGCGAGCACGGGGTGAAGTCCGTGCTGGACGTCGCGACGGGGACGGGGTTCCACTCCATTCGCCTCCTCCAAGAAGGTTTTGATGTGGTGAGTGCCGATGGCAGTCCCAACATGCTGGCCCGCGCCTTCCGTAATGCCCGAGATCGTGATCAGCTCCTGCGGACTGCCCAGGCGGACTGGCGCTTTCTGAACCGGGATATCCACGGCACGTTTGATGCTGTGATTTGTTTGGGTAATTCTTTTACGCACCTGTTTCGCGAGCGTGATCGGCGTAAATCTCTGGCGGAGTATTACGCCGTCTTGAAGCACAACGGCCTGCTGATTCTCGACCATCGCAATTACGACCGCCTGCTTGAAGGTGGTGCCGCCGTGAAGCAGGGGAAGGGGACGGTCTATTGCGGAGAGGATGTCTCAGTGAGCCCCGATTGTGTGGATGAGGGTCTTGCTCGCTTCCGCTATGCCTTCAGTGATGGCAGTACGTTCCACCTCAACATGTTCCCGCTTCGCTATGGCTATGTGCGTCGCTTAATGCGCGAGGTGGGTTTTCAGAAAATCACCAGTTACGGCGATTACCAGCGCGGCAAGGATGATCCTGACTTTTATGCCCATGTGGCCCATAAGGCCTATGAGGTTGATGGCGATACAACGGTGATCTAGTCATGACTCAGACCCAGTTCTCAGTCGCTGAGCGCACGGCCTCGGACTACTACGACAGCGTCGATGCTGATCGCTTCTACGAAGAGGTCTGGGGTGGCGAAGACATTCACATCGGTCTCTATGACTCCGATGCTGAGGCCATCGCTCCTGCCAGTCAGCGCACGGTCAATGCCTTAATCGAATTAATCGGCACGCTCCAGCCTGGGGCGACGGTTGTTGATTTGGGTTCGGGCTACGGCGGTGCCGCCCGCCGCCTCGCCAAGGAGTTCGGGGCCCGCGTTGAGGCGATCAATATTTCAGCCGTTGAGAACGCTCGCCATTGCCAGCTCAATGAACGCGCTGGATTGCAAGGGCAAATCCAGGTGCACGACGCCTCCTTTGAGGATGTTCCGCTTCCGTCCGGTTGTGCCGATGTGGTCTGGAGCCAGGACGCCATCCTTCACTCAGGCGACCGGCAGAAAGTCCTTCAAGAGGCTGCGCGCCTGCTGAAGCCGGGGGGGGTCATGGTCTTGACCGATCCGATGGCCGCCGATGGGGTGGAGGCCGCGTCCCTCACGGCGATCCTCGATCGCATTCATCTCCCGGACCTCGGGTCACCGGATCGCTATCAGCAGTGGGCGGGCCAGGCCGGACTCGTGCGGGAGGTCTGGCAGGACCAGACGGCGATGCTGGTTCGCCATTACAGCCGTGTTCGCGAGGAGCTCACGCGACGGGAGCAGGAGCTGCAGGCCAAGATCAGCCCGGAATACCTCCAGCGCATGGCCGCGGGCCTGGGGCACTGGATTGAAGGAGGGCAGCAGGGGCGCCTGAGTTGGGGGCTAATGCGCTTCCGCAAGCCAGCTGCAGAGGTCTGATGGATTCGTTCGCGGGCGCTGTCTTGATCTTTGTGGTGGGCGGTGTCGTCACCTTGGCGACCACCGTGATGGTGATTCAGGGCCATCTGCACTGGCGTGGCCGGGATCCCTGGGGGGAGGGCTAAGTCATGGCGTTTGTTCCCCTGCTGGCTGTCCAACCCTTCTTGGCCCCCGGGATCGCCTGGGCCCTGGTGG
>NZ_JAFMNJ010000055.1:0-6292 GCF_017859255.1 Vulcanococcus sp. DEBay_Sum29NL08_54 | reverse complement strand
GGTTGGGCTTGGCGGGACGGCTGAAGGCGGAGGCTTTGGAGCTCGAGGGGCGCTGTCGGCGGCTCGTGCGATCGCCCGTCTCGCGGATCGCGGCTTGTTGCTGGAACAGGCGCTGCTCGAGCTGCTCGTAGCTGGCTTCAAACGGACAGCCCTTGGCGCTCAGGCTGCAGTCCTGGCAGTAGCGGCCATCGCTGTAGCGCTCCAGGTTGGAGCGGTTGAAGAAGTAGGGCTTGTGGCTGAAGCTGCTGGCCACCCACTGCCAACTGAGGTTGTTGCTAGCCGGGTCCCCATCCAGCAGGTGGCGCAGGAACCACTGGGCGCCCGCCTGCCAGCGGATGCGCCGCCAGTGGACGACGTAGGCCGCCAGCCACATCCGGGCGTGGTTGTGCAGCCAGCCCGTCTGCTGCAGCTCCTGGCTGAAGCCATCCATGCAGGCCAGCCCCGTGCGGCCTTCGGTGATGTCGGCGGGGAGCTCCGGTGCATAGGCACCGGGGTGATGGCCGGTCTTGAGCGGTTCCTGGTCGCTCCAGATCCCATCGCCCAGTTGCTCCCAGAGCCGCTGCCAGTAGTCCCGCCAGCCCAGCTCATTGATCAGCTTCTCGCTGGCCTGCCGCTGCTTGGTGCGGGCGAAAACGGCATCGCGCACCTCCGCCAGGCTGATGGCCCCGTGGCGGATGTAGGGCGAGAGCCGGGTGACGGGGCCGCTGAGGAAGTTGCGGGCCTTGGCGTAGCGCTCGGGTTGGACCCTGCGCAGGAGAGCATCCGCCTGGCTGCGTCCGCCCTGGATCGGGCTGAGGCTGCCGCTGGCTTCGGGGAAGAGCTGCTGCAGCGTGCACTCGAGTGCGCTGCGGTCGCTGAATTGACGAGGGAGATCACCGGGGTGCTCCTCCCAGTTCAGGGGCACTCCGCGCGGGGTGGGGCTAGCCAACGATGGCGACTTGGGGTCCAGTGATCCTGGCGTCTGGCGCCTTCTGGGTGAGAATCACCGCAACGCAAGCGCCCGTTTCATGCTCCTCGATCTGCGCGGTAAGAAGGCCCTGGTCACCGGCATCGCCAATAACAAGTCGATCGCCTGGGGCATCGCCCAGCAGCTGCACGCCGCTGGCGCCGAGCTCGGGGTCACCTATCTGCCTGATGACAAGGGGCGCTTTGAAGGCAAGGTGCGTGAGCTGACCGCTCCCCTGGCCCCCACCCTGTTCGAGCCCCTGAACGTGCAGGACCCCGCTCAGATCGAAGCGGTCTTCGCCAAGGTCAAGGAGCAGTGGGGCCAGATCGATGTCCTGGTGCACTGCCTGGCCTTCGCCGGTAAGGACGAGCTGATCGGTGACTACTCGAACATCTCTCCCGAGGGCTTTGCCCGTGCCCTCGAGGTGAGCGCCTACTCCTTGGCACCGCTCTGCAAGCACGCCAAGCCGCTCTTCAGCGAAGGCGGCAGTGTGATCACCCTCAGCTACCTCGGTGCTGAGCGCGCGATCCCCAACTACAACGTCATGGGCGTGGCCAAGGCCGCCCTGGAAGCCTCAGTGCGCTACCTGGCCGCTGAGCTGGGCGAGAAGCAGGTGCGCGTGAACGCCATCAGCGCCGGCCCGATCCGCACCCTGGCCAGCTCGGCCATCGGCGGCATCCTCGACATGATCCACAACGTCGAAGAGAAGGCTCCCCTGCACCGCACCGTCACCCAGGACGAAGTGGGCGGGACCGCGGCCTTCCTCGCCAGCAACCTGGCCTCCGGCATCACCGGCCAGACCATCTATGTCGACGCCGGGTACTGCATCACCGGCATGTGAGCGGCAGACTGAGCTGAGGAGGGCATGACCATGCGCACGGGCGAGATCCATCGCGTCACCGGTGAAACCGATGTGCGCGTCAAGTTGAACCTCGATGGCACGGGCCAGTGCAGCGCCAGCACGGGCGTGCCCTTCCTCGATCACATGCTTCATCAGATCAGCAGCCACGGGCTGGTGGATCTGGAGATCAATGCCGTGGGTGACACCCACATCGACGATCACCACACCAATGAGGACGTGGGGATCGCCGTGGGTCAGGCCCTGGCCCAGGCCCTCGGTGACCGGCGCGGGATTCATCGCTTCGGTCACTTTGTGGCGCCCCTGGATGAGGCCTTGGTGCAGGTGGCCCTCGATTGCAGCGGCCGCCCGCACCTGAGCTTTGGCCTGCAGATCCCCGCTCAGAAGATCGGCAGCTACGACACCGAGCTGGTTAAAGAGTTCTTTGTGGCCGTGGTGAATAACTCCGGCCTCACCCTGCACATCCGGCAGCTGGATGGGGTGAATTCACACCACATCGTTGAGGCCTGCTTCAAGGCGTTTGCGAGGGCGCTGCGCCAGGCCACCGAGGTGGATCCGCGCCGCGCCGGAGCGGTGCCCAGCAGCAAGGGCGTGCTGGAGCGCGCGGGCGCCTAGGCCCGCTTAACACTCCGTTACGCGATGATGGCGGCGTCGCTCAGCGTCTTTGCCCATGACCGTCGCCCCCGCTCTCGGCTACGACCGCTCCGATTGGGCCAGCGCCTTCCGCAATGTTGGCGTCGAGCTTGATGGCGTCGCGCTGACCGCAGCCCGGGGCGCGATTCCAGCTGAGCTCGAGGGCACCTTGTATCGGAATGGTCCCGGCCGGTTGGAGCGGGGTGGTCAGTGGGTGCATCACCCCTTTGACGGGGACGGCATGATCACCGCCCTGCGGTTTGAGGGAGGTCAGGTCCAGCTGCGCAATCGCTTTGTGCGCACCGAGGGCTTTGAGGCCGAGGAGCAGGCGGACAAATTCCTCTACCGAGGTGTCTTTGGCACCCAGAAGCCCGGCGGCATTGCCGCCAATGCCTTTGACCTGCGTCTGAAAAACATCGCCAACACCCATGTGGTGCGGCTGGGGGATCAGCTATTGGCCCTGTGGGAGGCCGCCGAACCCCATGCGCTGGACCCTGAGACCCTGGAAACCCGCGGCCTAAGCCGGCTGGATGGGTTGCTCAAGCCCGGTGAGGCCTTCAGTGCCCATCCCCGCTTTGACCCAGGCCACCATGGCGAGCCTCGGATGGTGACCTTTGGCGTGAAGGCCGGTCCCCGCAGCACGATTCGGCTGATGGAGTTCTCCAGCACCGGAGCGCTCCTGGCCGATAGCCGCCACAGCTTCAAGGGCTTTGCTTTTCTGCATGACTTCGCGATCACCCCGAACTGGGCGGTCTTCCTGCAGAACGCCGTCGCCTTTAATCCGACGGGCTTTGTCATCGGCCAGAAGGGTGCCGCCCAGTGCCTCAGCTCAAAGCCTGGCGAGAAAGGGCAGTTTTGGCTGATTCCCCGCAGCGGAGAGGGCAAACCGCTGCAGATCCCTGCTCCTGAGGGCTTTGTCTTCCACCACCTCAATGCCTTTGAAGACGGCGAGGAGCTGGTGGTGGATTCGATCTACTACGACGACTTCCCCTCGATCGGTCCGGATGTGGACTTCCGCCAGGTCGATTTTGAGTCGATTCCAGAGGGGCAACTGGTGCGTTGCCGTATCCATCTCGAGAGCGGTGCTGTCAGCACCGAAGTGCTCGAGTCGCGCACCTGCGAGTTCGCGATGGTCAACCCCGAGCGGCAGGGCCTGGAGGCCCGCTACAGCTGGATGGCCGTGGCGGAGCGGGAGCGCGGCAACGACCCCCTGCAGGCGATCAAAAAGCTGGATCTCAGCACCGGAGCGGGCCGGGTCTGGAGCGCGGCGCCCCGTGGCTTTGTCAGCGAGCCACTGATGGTGCCCCGCCCCGGTGCCACGGCCGAGGACGACGGCTGGGTGCTCTGCCTGGTCTGGAACGGCGCCCGCTGTGCCAGTGATCTGGTGATCCTGGATGCAGCCAGCTTGGCGGAGGTGGCGGTGCTGGAGCTCCCTCTGGCGGTGCCCCACGGCCTGCATGGGAGTTGGGCCCAGGCCTGATGCCCTGGTTTGTCAAAACCGAGCGCTTCCTGCGGTCCTACGTCGAGATGAAGCCCCATCTCGAGGCCCATCGCCGCTGGGTCGAGCAGCTGCGTGGCCAAGGTCAGGTGCTCAGCAGCGGCTACTTGGTGGATGGTGAGGGTCGGCCTGGAGGCGGTGGGTTGTTGCTGCTGAAGGCCGGGGACTACAGCGAAGCCGAAGCGTTGATCCAGCAGGACCCGATGGTGCTCAGTGGCGGGGTGGAGTGGACGCTGCAGCAATGGCGCCCTGCGGTGGGTGATCTGGGGGTGATCTGAGCAGCCAGTTGGATTTGGTCGCAGGTGTGGCTTGATCCGGTTGTTGCTGCCTCGTGGATTGCCCGTAGACAGGAGTGATCAGCCCCCTGAGCCATGTTCAGCCTTCGATCCGCCGCCCTGGGCTTCTGCCTGATTCCTGCCCTCTCCCCTCTGGCGCTGATCCAACCCGCCCAGGCAGGGGGTGGTGATCGCTGCGGCGGCACCCTCTATCAACTGCAGGTCAGCCAAAGCGGCACCACCGCCTTTGACCGTTTTCGCTTCAACCTCGGCCTTGATGCCGAGGCAGGAACGAAGGCCGAGGCGATGGAGCAGATCAGTTCCCGACTTGAGCGGTTGCGCACAGCCTTGACCCCACTGGTGAGCGGGCGGATGACGATTCCTGCACCGCGCACCTATGCCATTGGTGGCGGCAGCGCTGGGCCTCGGCGGCAGCGGGCCAGCACCAATGTCTCGGGAGAGGTCAGTAAGGGCAACTACGACGCCCTGATCAAGGCAGCAGGCACGTTGCCTGGGGTGAGCCTGCGTGGCTTCACGTCGCTGGCTGCGAGCGGTAGTGCGGAAACAGTGCAGGCTCAGTTGATGCGCCAGGCCTTGGCCGACGGCAAGCGCCAGGCCCAGGCCACGGCCGATGCCCTTGGGCTGCGCAGGGTTCAGTTGCTGCGGATTAATCAGCGTGGCGGCTATGGGCCAAGGCCGATGCCCTACAACCGCGCCCTCTCGGCCAGCTTCAACCCAGAGGAAGCCCCGGCTCCTCGCAACTCGGTGAGCCTGGCGTTGGATTACTGCCTCTCTTGAGCCAGCAGGGCCTGCAGTTGGGGTTTTAGGGCTGCGAAGGCGCGGCCCCGATGCCCCACTTCGGCCTTAAGCGCTTTGGGCATCTCCGCAAAGCTGAGCTGTACTTCCGGCACATAGAAGACGGGGTCGTAGCCAAAGCCGCCATCGCCTCGGCATGCCATCAGGATTTGGCCTGGGCAGTGACCTTCCACCTCAAGGACCACACGACCACTGGGGTCAGCGAGGGCCAAGGCGGCGGTGAAGCGTGCGGAACGGGCCGCCGGGTCGATGGCGCCCGCGTCATTCAGCTCCTGTAGGAGCCGTTCAATGCGTGCTGCATCGGTGGCGGCGTAGCGGGCTGAGTGCACTCCTGGGACGCCGCCGAGGGCATCGACGCTGAGGCCGGAATCGTCGGCCAGGGCCCACTGACCTGTCGCTTGTGCCACGGCCTCGGCCTTGAGGCGGGCGTTGGCCGCAAAGGTGTCGCCGGTTTCCTCTACCTCAATGCCCTCGGGCTGGGGTTGGGTGTCGAGGCCCAGGCCCTCCAGGAGTTGAGCGAACTCACGCACCTTGCCGGCGTTGCCGCTGGCGATCACCAGGGTGGTCATCAGATTGCTTCGGCCAGTTGGCGGGCCCAGGCGAGCACTTCAGCCACACGCGCTTCGCTCGGGGCTTCGCAATAGAGCCGCAGTAGGGGCTCGGTGCCGGAGAAGCGCAGCATCAGCCAGTGGCTGGGGCCGAGGCGCAGTTTCACTCCGTCGGTGGTGATCACCTCTTGAACAGGGGATCCGGCGACCTCCTTTGGCGGGGTGCTGGCGAGGAAGTCCTCCAGCCGCTGCCGGGTGGCCATGTCCTTGAGGCGTAGGTCCAGGCGGTCGTAGGCCGCGGCACCGCCGCAGCGCTCCTGCAAGGCACTGACGCGAACGCCCAAGGGTTGGCCCCCCTCCACCAGGGCCTCGATTAAGAGCAAGGCCGCGTAGAGGGCATCGCGCTCCGGCAGGTGGCTTCCGAAGCCAACACCGCCTGATTCCTCGCCGCCCACCAGCACGTCACTGCTGAGCATTTCAGCGGCGATGTATTTGAAGCCCACGGCCTTCTCGAGCACTGGACGGCCCAGGTCTTCGGCCACCAGTTGCATCAGATCAGATCCGCTCACGGTTTTCACCACCGAACCGCTCAGCCCCTTAGCTCGGGCCAGGTGATCAATGAATAGGGGCATCAGCAGCTGGGTGCTGCAGAAACGTCCGTGTTCATCCACCGCTGCAATGCGATCGCCATCCCCGTCAAAGACGATGCCCACGGCC
>NZ_JAFMNJ010000001.1:144338-172041 GCF_017859255.1 Vulcanococcus sp. DEBay_Sum29NL08_54 | reverse complement strand
TCTTCGCGCTGCACGCCGTGCAGCAGTCCGGCAATTGGCGCAGGTGCGCCTTCGCCCCGGTTGCTCAACCAGCCCTTGACCTCATCGAGGCTGTGGTGGCCCACCTGGGTAGCGGCGTCGGATGCCATTTGACGGAAGGCTGCCCCATCGAAGCCGTTGGCGCTGCAGAGGGCCTGGAACAGGGGCTCCCGCTGCGCCTCGGGCTTGTAACCGTTGGAGAAGCTGTCAAACACTTGGGTCAGACCAACGGCAAAGAGGCCATCGGCGTGGAACCCCTTCTGATGGCTCAGCAGGTGCAGTTCCACCAGGAGTTCGTCCACCAGGCGGCGATAGAGCGGCGCGATGACGTAGGGGAACGCCTGGTGAAAGGCCCGCTTGCTATCGGCAACGGTCAGGCTCGCACCCACGCTCAAACATCCATCAAGTTCAGGAGACCCTAGCTCGCTGAGAACGCTGAACAGGGCTGAACCTCAGTAGGATCCGCCCATCTGCAGAGGCCGCCCGTGACCATGATCCCGATCGTGATCGAAGAGTCGGGCCGTGGTGAGCGCGCTTTTGATATCTACTCCCGTCTGCTGCGGGAGCGCATCGTCTTCCTGGGCGAACCGGTGACCTCAGAGTCCGCCAATCGGATCGTTGCCCAACTGCTCTTCTTGGAAGCCGAGGATCCCGAGAAGGACATCTTCCTCTACATCAATTCCCCGGGCGGCTCCGTCTACGACGGCCTGGGCATCTTCGACACGATGCAGCACATCAAGCCTGATGTGCAGACCGTCTGCGTTGGTCTGGCTGCCTCGATGGGCGCCTTCCTGCTCTGCGCCGGTGCCAAGGGCAAGCGCAGCAGCCTGACCCACTCGCGGATCATGATCCACCAGCCCCTGGGCGGGGCCCAGGGCCAGGCCAGCGACATTCGCATTCAGGCCGACGAAATCCTCTATCTCAAGAAGAAGCTCAACCAGGAGCTCTCCGATCGCACCGGTCAGCCCCTGAACCGCATCGAGGACGACACCGATCGCGACTTTTTCATGTCCCCCGCCGAAGCAGTCGAGTACGGCCTGATCGACAAGGTGATCGACAAGCGCCCCGTGCGTCCTGTCTGATCGAGCGAAGGCTCCATGGCCCGCGGGCGCGGTCAACGCAGCGGAGCGGTGGGCGGCCGGGGTCGCCCACCGAGTGAACGTCCCAGCAAAATCTGCCCTGTCTGCCAGCGCCCTTTCCAATGGCGCAAAAAATGGGCATCGGTTTGGGAGCAGGTGATTTATTGCTCCGACCGCTGCCGTCTAGACAGCAAAAAGCCCGCGGGTTGACCGCGGGCTTTGTTGTGCTTCAGCTTCAGGCCGAGGCAGCTTCTGTGCTGCTCAGCAGAGGAGAAAAGCGCTCCTTCTCGGGGACGGTGGTGAATTCGCTGACGATGGCGCGGAACTCATCGCCATCGAGGCTCTCCTTCTCAATCAGGAGCTCCACAACACGGTCCATGCAAGCCCGGTGTTCGGACACGAGCTTGACCGTTTCCTCGTAGCAGCTCTGAACGATCTTGCGCACGGATGCATCGACGCGAGCTGCGGTGGCGTCGGAGCCATCGCTGCGGGTCATCAGATCGCGGCCGAGGAAAACCTCCTGGTTGCCGGCCTCGAGCGAGCACTGACCCAGGTCACTCATGCCGAAACGGGTCACCATCTGGCGGGCGATGGAGGCGACCTGCTGAATGTCGCCGCCGGCACCGGTGGTGACTTCGGCATAGCCAAAGACCACATCCTCTGCAGCCCGGCCGCCGAGGGCACCCATGATTCGCGCCCGAAGCTGAGCACGGCTCACGAGCATCTGCTCTTCATCGGGGGAGAACCAGGTCAAGCCCTGGGCTTGACCGCGGGGGATCAGGGTGACCTTCTGGACTGGGTCATGGGCCTTGACCAGGGTGCCCACCAGGGCATGGCCCACTTCGTGGTAGGCGATCAGTCGCTTGCTGCGGCCATCGGTCAGGGGCTTGCCCTCCATGCCGGCGATGATGCGGTCCACCGCGTCATCGATCTCGGCCAGGCCAGTGGCTTCCTTGCGGCGACGGGCCGTGAGGATGGCAGCCTCGTTGAGGAGGTTGGCGAGGTCAGCGCCAGAGAAACCGGGAGTCCGGCGAGCAATGGCCTCGAGGCTGACGTCATCGGCCAGCTTCTTGTCACGGCAGTGCACGTTCAGCACCGCCAGACGACCCTTGATGTCGGGAACGTCGACTTGAACCTGGCGGTCGAAACGGCCCGGACGCAGCAGGGCGGAGTCGAGAACGTCAGCGCGGTTGGTGGCCGCAATGATGATGATCCCGCTATTGCCCTCGAAGCCGTCCATCTCAGTGAGCAGCTGGTTGAGGGTCTGCTCCCGTTCGTCATTGCCGCCGCCAACACCGGCGCCCCGCTGACGGCCGACGGCATCGATCTCGTCGATGAAGATCAGACAGGGGCTGTTTTCCTTGGCCCGCTTGAACAGGTCGCGCACGCGGCTGGCGCCAACGCCCACGAACATCTCCACAAATTCCGAGCCGGAGAGGGAGAAGAAGGGCACGCCGGCCTCACCAGCGATGGCCTTGGCGAGCAGAGTTTTACCCGTACCAGGAGGGCCCACCAGGAGGACACCCTTGGGGATCTTTGCGCCGACAGAGGTGAAGCGCTCGGGAGTCTTCAGGAAGGTGACGACCTCCTGCAGGTCCTGCTTGGCTTCTTCAACGCCGGCGACGTCGTCAAACATCACACCGGTTTCTGCCTCCATGGCGAACCGGGCCTTGGTCTTGCCGAACTGCATGGCCTGACCGGGGCCACCGGGCATGCCGCCACCTCCACGGCGAGAGAGCAGCACCAGGCCACCGATCAGCAGCAGGGGGAAGAGCAGGTTGCCCAGCAGGCCCAGCGCTGGAGGCGCGGTGCGGGGGGGATGGATGTCAAAGCTGATGCCCTGCTCCTTGAGGTTGTTGACCAACTCAGGGGCAAGACCAGGCAGGTCAACGCGCAGGCGCTGCACGCGGTTGTCCAGGTCGGGATCAACGGCTTCAACAACGGCGGTGCGGCCACCGTCAAAGATGTCCACCGCGGTGACGCGGCCGGCATCGACGTAATCGATGAAGCGGCCATAGCTCATCCGAGCGACAGCGGCATTGCGCGGTGCCACGGTTGTTCCCGAGGACCGGCTGACTCCACCGAAACCGCCGCCCAGGACTTGCCAGCCGAGGAAGACAGCGACGCTGATGGGCAGGACCCAAAGAGCAATCGTGCGCCAGCGTTGATTCATGGCCGCCTCAGGTGCAGATCTGAATGTTTAACAAGTGTAAAGCGAGCGCGGCCTGTTCTGGGCAGATCTCAGGCGCGGCAGCGCTTTTTCCCTCTCATTCGAGGCTGATCTTTAGGCCGATTGCGGCAAATCAAGCTCAGCCACGCCGGTCAGCTCCTCCGCCAGGAACCGTTCCAGCAGTTCTGGTCCCCCTAAGGAATGGCTCCAAATCTCGACTTCAGAGGCCGGTGGTGCCTCAAATCCCAGGATCTCAACGGGGAAGACCACCCGCTCCAGGAAGAATTGATCGGGTCCAACGCAGCGCAGGATCACCATCCGATCGCTGCGGTTTTGGTACCCACACTGGAGCTGGTTCAAGACCAATTGGAATCAGAACTGTTATTGACGCCTGTTTCATCGGCCTGATTTGTCGTCGATGAGACCGGCCCTCAAGGTCGCAGGCTTCTTTCGATTTCCTTCAGGTTTGCCCCTAGAGACTGCGTAGGGCGGTGATTGGATCCAGTCGAGCCGCACGCCTGGCCGGCAGCACGCCAAAGACCAACCCAATGCTGCCGGAGAGTCCCATCGTCACCAACACACTGCTGCTGCCAATGGCAGCGGGAAGGGGTGTGACGGCCGCCACGATTGCAATGGCGGAGAGGCCCAGGCTGCTTCCAATCAATCCACCCAAGGTGGAGAGCACTAAGGCCTCAACGAGGAACTGACTCAGGACATCACTGCTGCGCGCACCGATGGCCTTGCGCAGTCCGATCTCTGAGGTCCGCTCACTGACCGAGACCAACATGATGTTCATGATCCCGATGCCGCCCACCAACAGCGAGATCGCACCGATGGCGGCGAGCATCAAGGTGAGTCCGCCGGTGATGGTGCCCACAATCGAGAGGGCATCTTTTTGCGAGCGGACAGCGAAGTCGTCCTCCCGCAGGATGTTGTGCCGTTGGCGCAGCAGGTTGGTGATCTGGAATTTCGCCGCACCGGTGCTGGCCTCATCCACGGCCTCCACGCTGATGAAGTTCAGGCTCACCCCGTAGGTGGGATCCCGGCCTGAGAGCTTGCTGACCATCGTCGTCAGGGGGATGTAGGCGGCCTCGTCTTGGTTTTGGCCAAAGACAGCACCTTTCGGCGCCATCACACCAATCACTTCAAAGCCCTGATTGCGAATGCGGACGCGCTGTCCGATCGCGGAGCCAGAGGGCAAAAGTTTTTGCTTGAGGTCAGGTCCAATGACCACGACATTGCGGGCCCCTTCCATGTCCCTCTGGTCGATGAAGCGGCCCCGGGCCACTTCAAATCGCCGCACCGTTAAAAACTCTGGGCTGATGCCTGAAACGGTGGCGCTGGCACTTTTTGCGCCCGCCTGCAGTACGGCGCTGAGGGTGATCTGCGGCACCACCCTGCGAACACTCGGGACCTGCTCGGCGATGGCTTCGGCATCTTCCAAAACCAAGGTCTTGGGAAAATCAATTCCGCGGCGACGGCTGTCGTTGTTGCCCGGGACGACAAAGAGGACGTTGGCCCCCAGCGTGTTGAGCTGACCCTCGGCGAGGTTCTGGGCACCACGGCCGACACCGACCAGGGTGATGACTGAGGCATTCCCAATCACGATGCCCAGCATCGTGAGCAGAGAGCGCAGACGATTGGCCCTCAGGGTGGCCAGGGCCATCCCGACGGTCTCGCGCATAGGGAGCTTGGCGGGCATTGCCGGGATGGCCAGCAGAGCCCCGTTTTAAACGATGCTCGGGTTGAGAACGGTGCCCTTGCCCACGACGCTGACCTTGACCAGGTCGGTCGAACCGCTGACATCAGCGAAGGTTCCGGCGGTCTGAATGACCAGATCCCCTTCTTTGAGCATGTTTGCCTCCGCTGCCACTTCCATGGCCCGGTTAAAGGTTGCCGCTGCGTTGTCCATGTCGGAGACCAGCAACGGGGTCACGCCCCAGACCAGTTGGAGCTGTGAGGCCACCTTGCTGTCGCTGGTGATGGCCAGGATCGGTGTGCTCGGACGGAATTTGCTGACGTTGCGCGCCGTGGATCCACTCTTGGTCAGCGGAAGGATGGCCGCAGCCTCCAGCTGGCTCGCAATCGAGCTGACGGCGTGGGAGATCGCGTTCGGAACGGTTGAGGCCAGCTGCCCATCGCTGCTGCGGCTGGGGTAGTCCCGCTCGATGCGCCGGGCGATTTGGCTCATGGTGGCCACGGCCTCGACGGGGTAATCACCCACGGCGCTTTCGTTGGAGAGCATCACCGCATCCGTGCCATCGAGGATCGCGTTGGCGACGTCGCTGACTTCTGCGCGGGTGGGCCTGGGGCAGCTCACCATCGAGTCGAGCATCTGGGTGGCGGTGATGACCGGAATCCCCAGGGTGTTGCACTTGCGGATCAGTTCCTTCTGCAGCAGGGGAACTTCCTCGGCGGGCATCTCCACACCGAGGTCGCCGCGGGCCACCATGACGCCGTCGCACATCGGCAGCAGCGCATCCATCTGGTCGATGGCTTCAAATTTTTCGATCTTCGCGACCACGGGTGTGTTGTGGCCGTGGGAGCGAATCAGGGCCTTGATCTCCTCCATGTCGGAGGGATTGCGCACGAAGCTCAGGGCCACCCAATCGACGCCTTGGCTCAGACCAAATTCGAGGTCTTCGCGGTCCTTGTCGGTCAGGGCACGGACGGAGAGCTGCACGTCCGGGAAGTTGACGCCCTTGTTGTTGGAGAGGACGCCACCAACCGTGACGGTGCAGTGGAGGGTCTGGCTGGACTGCTCCACTTGGTCCACGACCATCTCGACGCGGCCGTCATCCAGCAGGATGCGGCTCCCGGGGACCACTTCATCCGCCAACTTGTCGTAGGTGACGGTGGCGATGGTTTGGCAGCACTCGACGTCCCTGGACGTCAGGGTGAAGGGGTCGCCTTGGGCAACGGTGATCGGACCGTCCTTGAAACGGCCCAGGCGAATCTTGGGGCCCTGGAGGTCCTGGAGGATCCCGATGTGAACACCCATCTCCGCGGCAACCTTGCGGATGGTGCTGATCCGCGCTGCGTGCTCGCTGTGGTCGCCGTGGGAGAAATTCAGGCGAAAGGTGGAGGCACCGGCCTCAATCAGGCGCCTGAGCTGCTCAGGCGATTCGGTGGCGGGACCGATGGTTGCCACGATCTTGGTGCGACGCGTGAGATCGGGCAGGGCCATTCGGGGGCGCCAAAGGGAGAAGCGACACTATCATCGAGGCCCTCCAGCGCTGTCGTACCAATGGATCTGAATGCTTATCAGCAGGGTGCGAGGCAAACGGCCCGCTATCCCGATGTGGGCTCCAACCCCATCTACCCAACCCTGGGCCTCTGCGGCGAATCCGGAGAGGTCGCGGACAAGGTCAAAAAAGTGCTGCGCGATAGCGGTGGCGAGTTTTCCGCGGAGGTCCGGGAGTCCTTGAAGCTCGAGCTCGGTGATGTCCTTTGGTACGTCGCTCAGCTCGCCAGTGAGTTGGGCTTCAGTCTCGATGAGATCGCCCAGGCCAACCTCGACAAATTGGCCAGTCGCGCCGCCCGTAACGTGATCGCTGGAAGCGGCGACCACCGCTAAGCAGCTGGAGTCAGGCTGGATGCAGATGCACCGATCGCTCTCACGGGCCCTCGCTCGAGCGCTGAGCGCCGTGCTCGTCGTTGCTTGCACAGTCTTCGGCGCCGCCCCTGGCGCCTTGGCCGCTGGTCTGAGCGTTCACGACGTGAGCTTGGACCCCTGTCCTGCTGAAGATATCGGAGCTCAACCGCAGCTCAAGCGGCCCAGTGGCGCCAGTTGTTTTGTGCTGCGGGGCAGTGTCGATAACCCTGGTCGCAAGACGGTATTTGACACCGATGTCTTTGCCCAAATCCTGGACGCCAGCGGCGAACCAGTGCTTCAGAACCGTTCCCGAGTCGGTTCCATCGGCGATGTCGAGCAGGGCACCTCAAGCTTCGCCCTGCGTCTGGCTGTCCCAGCGGGCACCCCAGGACCGTTCAGCTTCTCCAACGTGAAAGCGCGCGGCTTCAGCGCTCCTGTTCGGACCCGTGCGGGTGAGTTTGATGACCTGCTGCCGTTGGAGCAGGCCGTCGCCGGCGCGGATCCGGCCTAGAAGAAGGCTGGATAGAAGTAACCCCGGCTCTGCTCCAGCAAGCCTTGGAGCAACTGCAGAGCCAGGAAAGCCACGATTGCTGAGAGGTCCAGGCCGCCCAGGGGGGGAATCAAACCGCGAAACACCCCGAGGTAGGGGTCGGTGATCGCACTCACGGTGGACAGCACTGGATTGCTCCAGTCGAGATTGGGGAACCAGCTCAGCAGCACCCGAACGAACAGCACGAGCGTGTAGATCGAGAGCGTTTGGATCAGGACGCCGATCAGATCGCCGAGGATGGACATGGCTGCAGCTGCGTTGGATTCACTCTATTGAGTGTGTGTGGAGGCTGGGATTGCTCTAAGCGGCCTGCTCCCACTCTTCATCGCTGAGCTCGACTGCGGGACTGGCGGGAGCTGGCTTGACCGCCTTGCGCTGGGCCACCAGCTCATCGGTCTTGACCGAGAAGGTTCGATGGAACTTCTCACTGAGGCTCAACCAGAAGGACCGTCCCTCGCTTTGGCGTTTGCGCTCGATGAAGTTCTGGGCCAGCAGCTCCTTGATGTGGTCGTAGGCCCCTGATCCCCGCAGGTCCACCAGATCGGACTGCAGGATTCGCTTTTTGATGGCAATCGTGGCCAAGGTGCGCAGGGCCGCTGTGGAGAGGTCCACCGGCAGCAGGTTCTGCACCAGATCCCCCAGGCCATCCCGCAGTTGCAGGCTGTAGCGCTTGCCCTCCTGGCGAATCTCGAGAGCGGTGTCCCTGTGGGCGTAGTCGGCCATCAGGGTGATCAGGCCCATCTCGACCTCATCACGACTGGCGCCTGCGATCTCGGCTAGCTCGCCCTGGGTCAGAGCCCTGCCCTTGAGATAAAGGATGGCCTCTAGGCGTGCGGGTAGCGAGAGATTGCTGCCGGCCCGTTGCAGGGCAATCGTGTCGCCTTCAGCGGGGATGGGCTCTTGGGTGTCGCCTGCCATATCCCCCGGCTGAACAGTGCGTTGCTCGAAAGTTATCCCACGCTCAAGCTGCCGGCCAGCTCACCCAGGAAGAGGCGATAGGCCGGATTGCTGGTCTCATCGGCGTACTGATAGCCCAGTCCATCGAGGAAGCTCTGCCATTCGTTCATCTCCGCCTCGGGCACCTGGACCCCGACGACGATGCGGCCGACGTCTGCCCCGTGGTTCCGGTAGTGAAAAATGCTGATGTTCCAGTTGGGGTGCAGGCTGGTCAGGAAGCGCATCAGTGCGCCCGGTCGCTCCGGGAATTCGAAGCGGTAGAGCAGTTCCCGACCATGGCCAGCGGCCTCACCCGTGCTGGCCGGTAGCCGACCGCCGACCATGTGCCGCAGATGGAGCTTGGAGAGCTCGTCGTTGGAGAGATCCAGGCAGGGGAAGCCGGCATCCCTGAGGCTGTGGATCAAGGCCTGTTCATCGGAGCTGCCGCTGGTTTGCACCCCAACAAAGATGTGGGCGCGACTGGGGTCGGCCAGTCGATAGCTGAATTCGGTCAGGCTGCGCTGCCCCAGCAGGGTGCAGAACTGACGCAGGCTTCCGGCCTGCTCCGGGATCTCGACCGCCAACATCGCTTCGCGGTCTTCGGTGATCTCGGTGCGCTCCGCCACAAAGCGAAGGCGATCGAAGTTCATGTTGGCCCCGCAGGCCACGGCCACCAGGGTCTGTCCCTCGCGCTGACGGCGGCTGATGTCAGCCTTCATTCCCGCCACCGCAAGGGCACCGGCCGGCTCAAGAATCGAGCGGGTGTCTTCAAAGACGTCCTTGATGGCGGCGCAGATGGCGTCGTTGTCGACGGTGACCATGGCGTCGACGACAGTTCTGGCCAGCTCAAAGGTCTGAACACCGACCTCTCGTACGGCGACACCATCGGCGAACAGTCCGACCTGCTCGAGCTTCACCCTCTCCCCTAGGGCCAGGGAGCGGGTCATGGCATCGGCATCAACCGGTTCCACCCCGATGACCTCAACGCTGGGCCAGAGGCTTTTGACGTAGGCGCCAATGCCAGCGATCAGGCCACCTCCGCCGACGGCGATGTAGATCGCATCGGGGGGCTCAGAGCACTGTCTGAGGATCTCCAGCCCAATGGTCCCCTGGCCTGCGATCACCTCAGGGTCATCAAAGGGATGAATAAAGGTCAGCCCTCGCTCATCGGCCAGTCGGTAGGCCTCCGCGCAGGCGGCGTCATAGGTGTCGCCCTCCAGCACCACCTCAGCTCCCCGGGCCGCCACGGCCCTGACCTTCATCTCTGGGGTGGTCACGGGCATGACGATCACCGCTCGGCAGCCCAAGCGCTGGGCGCCCAGGGCCACGCCCTGGGCATGGTTTCCGGCGCTCGCAGCGATCACGCCCCGCTCCAGCTCCGATGGGCTGAGGCTGGCCATCTTGTTGTAGGCGCCGCGCAACTTGAAACTGAAGACCGGCTGCAGGTCTTCCCGCTTCAGCAGAACGGTGTTCTTCAGCCGCCTGGAGAGGTTCGGCGCTGCATCGAGGGGCGACTCGATGGCCACGTCGTAGACCCTGGCCCGCAGGATTCGTTGCAGCATCTCCATGCCGGAGCCGGAGTTCTGGTTGGGGCCGGTGGCTGTCATTGCGACTGGACGATCACACCAGTCTCGCAAGCTCCTGGGATCGGTCTAGGGGTAGCCAAATCAACCCCAGAGGACGTCCGGCTCCGCGTAGGCTGAACCCCAATCTTGGCCGCAGGCATGCATCTCAGCGAGCTGACGCATCCGAATCAGCTGCATGGCCTGAGCGTCACTGAGTTAGAGGGCATTGCCCGTCAGATCCGAGAACGCCACCTGGAGGTGGTGAGCACCAGCGGCGGACACCTCGGTCCTGGCCTGGGCGTTGTGGAACTGACCCTCGCCCTCTATCAGACCCTCGACCTCGACAAGGACCGCGTGGTCTGGGATGTGGGCCACCAGGCCTATCCCCACAAGCTGATCACTGGTCGCTACAAGGATTTCCACACCCTGCGTCAAAAAGACGGGGTTGCGGGCTACCTCAAGCGCTGCGAAAGCTCCTTTGACCATTTCGGTGCAGGCCACGCCAGCACTTCGATTTCTGCCGCCCTGGGCATGGCCCTGGCCCGTGATCAACGCGGTGAGGATTTCAAGAGTGTTGCCGTCATTGGTGACGGCTCTCTAACCGGGGGCATGGCCCTGGAGGCCATCAACCACGCAGGCCACCTCCCCAAGACCCGCCTTTTGGTTGTCCTCAACGACAACGACATGTCGATTAGCCCCCCCGTCGGGGCGCTCTCGACCCACCTGAACCGGATGCGGCATAGCCGTCCGCTGCAGTTCCTTCAGGACAACGCGGAAGAGGCGATCAAGCACTTGCCGTTCATGCACGGTGAGCTGCCGCCGGAGCTCAAGAACCTCAAAGAGAGCATGAAGCGGCTCGCCGTCCCCAAGCTGGGCGCGGTCTTTGAGGAACTGGGCTTCACCTATATGGGCCCGGTCGACGGCCATGACATCGCAGGTCTGATCGACGTCTTCGAGCAGGCCCACGCCCATGAGGGTCCGGTGCTGGTGCATGTGGCCACCACCAAAGGCAAGGGCTACGCCTTCGCTGAGGCGGATCAGGTGGGCTACCACGCCCAGAGTGCATTCGATCTAGCGACCGGCAAGGCCTACCCCTCCAGCAAGCCCAAGCCCCCTAGCTACAGCAAGGTCTTCGGCCAGACCCTGGTCAAACTCTGTGAGCAGGATCCCAGGGTGGTGGGCATCACGGCCGCCATGGCCACGGGCACGGGTCTGGATCTCCTTGAGAAGGCGCGCCCCCAGCAGTATTTCGATGTCGGCATCGCTGAGCAGCATGCCGTGACCATGGCGGCTGGCATGGCCTGTGAAGGACTGCGCCCCGTTTGTGCGATCTACAGCACCTTCCTGCAGCGCGCCTACGACCAACTCATCCATGACGTCGGCATCCAGAACCTGCCGGTCACTTTTGTTTTGGATCGCGCCGGCATCGTCGGTGCCGATGGCCCCACGCACCAAGGCCAGTACGACATCAGCTACCTGCGCTGTGTGCCGAATTTCACGGTCATGGCGCCGAAGGACGAGGCCGAGCTGCAACGGATGATGGTGACCTGCTTGAACCACAGCGGTCCGACAGCCCTTCGCATTCCACGGGGTGAAGGAGAAGGAGTCCCCTTGATGGAAGAGGGATGGGAGCCCCTGGAGATTGGCCGCGGTGAACTTCTTACCGATGGCGATGATCTGCTGATCGTGGCCTATGGCTCGATGGTGGCTCCGGCCATGGCCACAGCCGGTCTGCTGCAGGAACAGGGCGTCCGCGCGGCGGTGATCAACGCCCGCTTCCTACGCCCGCTGGATGAGGCGTTGATCCTGCCGATGGCTCGCCGGATCGGCAAGGTGGTGACCATGGAAGAGGGCTGCCTCGCCGGTGGCTTCGGCGCCGCTGTGGTCGAGATCCTCAACGACAAGGACGTGCTGGTGCCGGTGCACCGGATTGGTATCCCGGATGTGCTGGTGGACCACGCCACACCGGCCCAAAGCAAGGAGGCCCTGGGCTTGACCCCGGTCCAGATGACCGAGTCCATCCTGGATCGCTTCGGCACCTTGAAGCGCCAGGCTGTGGGTGTCTGAAGCGCCTCGCGATCAGAGAACCTGGGATGTGCTGATTGCGGGCGCCGGTCCTTCCGGCTCTCGCTTGGCACAGCAGTTGAGTGCAGCCGGCGCCACGGTGCTGCTGGTGGAGGCCCTGGAGGACTTCTCGAAGAACGCCTTCAGCAGTGCCGCCCTGCCGCTCAGCGCCGTCGAGCGTTGGCAGCTGCCCGAGTCGGTGATCGCCTCTCGCTGGGACCAGTGGCAGCTCTTTGGGCCGGGGGAGAGTCGCCGTTGCTGGGCGGCCGATGCACCACTCGGCGTTGTTTTGGACTTTGCGGCCCTGCGGCGCTGGTTGGCAGATCAGGCCCTGGCTAGCGGTACGCAACTCCAGCTGGGTTGGAGGGTCTGCGCCACCGAGACCCTGAGCTCCGGTCTCGCCCAGACGCAGCTGCGGGGCCCGGGGGGCCGTGAAGCAGTGATCACCAGCCGTTTCGTGGTCGATGCCACCGGAGAAAAACGTGTGCTCATGGGTGAACCACGCCACCACCCCCTGGTCAGTGGCTCAGGGGTGGAGTGGGTGCTCCAGGTTCCCGTCGAGCGCTGGCAGGACTGGGCCGGGCGCCTGAGTTTCATGCTCGGCAGTCGTTGGGTTCCCCAGGGCTATGGCTGGGTCTTTCCCATGGAGCCCGGGCGCTTAAAGGTGGGCGTCTGCCGCCTGCACGACAGCGGGCGCTCGCAACCGCCGCTCCACCAATTGCAGCTGCAGCTGCTCGATCGCCTGGGGCTGACTGGCGACACCGTGGTGGATCGCCATGGGGGCCTGATCCGCAGCACGATTCGTCGCCGTGAAGCGCATCAACGTGGTGCTCTGGTGGGATTGGGCGACGCGGTCAGCACCGGAAACCTGCTCGGTGGCGAAGGCATTCGCCATGCCCTGACTAGTGCCGATGTTCTTGCACCCTTCCTGCTGGGGGCGCTGGCTGGGCGAGGCCGGGCACTCGCGAGCTATCCCAAACGTTTGCGCCAACAGCTGGGGTGGCGCTGGTCCCTGAGCGGCCGTCTGGCCCAACGCACCTGGCTCGGCCTCTCCGGTGAACCGGCCGATCGTCGTTTGGAGCGTCTACTCGAGGGGTTGCAGACAACGGCCAGTGCCGAGGCACTCTCGCGGTTGTTGTTTGATTACCGCTTCGAGCGCTATGGACTGCGGGCCCTGCCCTACCTGCTGGGCTGGGCATCCATGGCCACAAAAAAGCCCCCCTGCAGGAGGGGGGCTTCAGACGACTGAACGAAGGAGCGTGGATCAGACCACGCCGCGGGCGGCCAGGCCGAGGATCGCGCCCATGCCGAGGATGTGACCGAAGGAGGTGGTGGCCAGCAGAGCGGCGTGGCTCATGCCGCCAAACATGGCTGCGTTGGGAAGCTGTGCACCCTCGTTGGGGTACTTGATGGTGGCCTTGCCGATGCCGATGGCGATCACGTTGGCGATGATCATCACCAGGCCCACCTTGGGAGACCAGGCCACGGAGGCGGGGGCGATAGCCAGCAGAGGAGCGAGCATCGAAATCTTTGGGTGACACCTCATCTTCCGAGCGGCGCAGGCCAAAGGCCCCCTTCGCTTAAGACTTGTTCACCCCCTTGGGCATGAATCCCAGCAGGATCATCACGTTGCTGACGGTCAAGAACAGCTCTGCGCCCCCATGCAGTGGATCCACATCGGCCAACTGACGGCCGTAGAGCCCTTCGGCCAGCAGGGCCGCTGCAATCGTGATCAAGACAAAGATCAAGGTGAAGCCAAAGCCCCAGAGGGCTAGGGGTGGAACGCGTTTGGACTTCCAGGCCCACCAGAGAAAGGCCAGGTAAGGGAACAGTGAGGCCGCGAACAGGGGCGAGGGATCAACACTCCCGAGTTGGCTCAGACCAGCGCTGAGAGCTTGGATCAGCCCGTTCATCCCAGGGTTGCCCGCTTGCGCTGGAGATTCCAGGCCGCCAGAGCCATGGCAGCGTTGCCAAGGACGGTGCAGCCGGCCTGCAGGACGACCAGTCCGTAGAGCTCCTGGGCGTTATCGAAGAGGTGCCAGGTGCAGGCGGCCATGGCACTGATCAACGCTGGAACCATGGCCAGCGCTAGCCAGTTCCACTCCGGCTCTCCGCGCCGTTGGCCCCACCGTTGAATGGCCAGCATGGCCAGTCCCCACTCCAACACTGAGGCCACATGGATCCACCAGGTGGGTAGGGAAAGTGCGTGCATGGGCCGTTTCTAGCGGCCGCTTAGACGACGTGGGTGCTGAGGTGCTCGAAGACGGTCTGCAACACCGCAGCCATCTCGGGCTTGAGTTGGCAATCCGGGGTCGTTTTCGATGCCAGAAGAAGCAAGGCGCAGGCATCGACCAGCTGGGAGGCTTCAGCCGTGGTCATGCTGACCAGGTGCTCTTCTCCGCAGTGGGTGACATTCAAACCGGACAGGCGTTGATGTAGCGCACGCTACTGAAAAGAACGTTTCGCTTTCAAAGCGTGTGAATTTCTTCGGTTTTGTAATCAGTCTTGAGCGGATTGTTTTGCCGTGATGCTGAAGCTTTCGCGCCGGTGAAAATCGGCTTCACTGGCGCAGTGCTTCAACGCCCAAAAGCTGCATCCCTGGTGGTGTAACGCGACAACGGCCGTCAGAGAGCATTCCAGTTGCTCAAAGGCTTTCTTCAGATCCAGGCAAACCTCGGACTCCAGGATCAAGGCCGAATCCAGTTCCTGCCGGCGGCTGTTGATTCCTTTGACCTGGATCCCCGTTTCGATGGCCAACCCCTGCCTGTAGTCCTCCAGCCTGTAGAGGTTCCAATCACCACTGGGACTGAGGTTGAACTCCCAGTAGGGACGCTGGCCCGGAACGCCAAAAAAAGCTTCGAGGCAGGTGCTCTGCCAAAGACCGTCTACACGCTTGGGCTCGGCTGTTGCTTCCGGGCAAACCAGTTGATCGCTTGGGCCCTGCAACCTGAACTGCAGTTGCAGCTCGGAATCGCACAGAACGAGATTCGCTTCAACACTGCAGTCCTGGAGGAACGCTTCGTGTTGAAAGGGCTGCAGGCGAAGCACGCTTACAGGGCAGCAGGGGCCTGGTTGCTCAGGCCCACCAGCAGCGTTTGCAGCAACTCCCACTGCTCTTCGATGCTCTGGGTGAGTGCAAATTGCACGCGGGCGCGTTTGAGGTTTTGTCCGGGCGTCTTCACCTTGAAATAGGCATCGCCATTGAGGTGATCCGTGAAGAAGCGAAGACCTAGTTCGAAGCTGATCAGTCGAGCGGCTTCGGGGATGAAGCGACGATCCGATGCCGTCAGCATCGAACCGGCCGCCTCGAGGTAGCCCCGCAGGATGGCTTCGGCTAATCCCAGATCAAAACTGACTTGATCGGGGCTGCTGGCCTCCTCGCCAGCCCGGTTGCAGCAGGAGCGCAGGCAATCTCCGATGTCGTACTGCACCAGTCCTGGTTTCACCGTGTCGAGATCGATCAGGGCGACGGCCTCGCCCGTCTCTGTGTCCAGCATCACGTTGTTGATCTTGGGATCACCGTGAATCGGCCGCTCCTGCAGTTCGCCGCGCTCCTTGGCCTGCTCGAGGACGGAGCAGAAGCCTTCGCGCTCGCGAATAAAGGCAATGCAGAAGTCGGTGTCCTCGCAGGGCTCGGCTTGTGTGCGCACCAGCGCCTGCCGGTACTGATCGAGGTAGCGAGGGGTGATGTGGAACCCCTCGAGGGTGTCGTGGAGAGTCTCGGTGGGGAGGTCGTGGATCAGTTGATGAAAGCGACCGAGCCCCCGGCCCAGTTCGTAGGCCTGCCGCTCATCCTCAATCGCATCAACGCTGCGGGCCTGGCCGATGAAGCTCATGCAGCGCCAGACCTTGCCCTCTTGGCAGCGATGCCAGGGATCGGCTGAGCCCCTTGGCGCCAGCAACTGCGGGTGCTCCCAGCGGGAGCTCTGCGGTGGCTGCTCCTTCCCTGCGATATGCGCCTGCAGGGTGAGCAGGTTGCGCATCACCTGCTCCGGTGAGCCAAAAACGGCGGTGTTGATCCGCTGCAAGACATACGCTCCGCGAGCGGTCTCGACCAGATAGGTGTCGTTGACATTGCCGCTTCCCAGGGGGCTGACCTGCAACACGGTCCCTGGGGGATGAAAGACCTCAGCGGCCTCCAGGAGAGCGGCATCCATCAGATGACGCTGTCACGGAAACATCCTTGTCCTGAGGACTCGGGGTCAGCTGTTCGAGAGGACCGGCCTAGCTGGCCGTGCTCTCCCGTTGAATCTCCCGCTGAAGCTGGTAGCGGATCTGGTCCGGTGCCTTGTACTGACGGGGAAGGCAGTTGTGCAGGGTCTCGAGCCTGCTCCAGACCAGGGTTTTTTCGATGCCGGCGGTCGAACGTCCTTCGAGCAGCAGCTGTTTCAGGGCCTTGCGGTAGAGGAAGTATTTGGACTCCAGCTCACCAATCGTTAGACCTTCTGAACTCGCTGTCATCTGAAGGCCCTGTACCAGCCTTCAACCTACGCGAGTGACCGGGTGCCCTGGGCGACAGCGTTGCAGAGCCAAATCAAAAAACTTTCTCTCGATTGATTGCCCGCGCTCCATGAAGCGGCTCTCATGGACCCACCTTTGGGGCTGCCGCATGCTTGCTGCCGTTGCCAACGCCGCGCTCTTGCTGCTCTACGGAGTGGTGGGTCTTCAACTGGTGCGGGCCTTTCTGAGCCATCGGCGCCGTCTGCGCCAGAAGGCCAAGCGCTTGATCCTCGAGTTGGCCTACTCCGCGGACGAACCAACGAACGCTCCAGCTCCCTTGGGGCGCGACCGCGATTGGGCCGCTTAAGGCAGCTGGTTTGGTTTGTGGCTGATCACGGCAAAGAACGGGTCACCCGGCTGACCGAGCAGCCCCATCACGCCAGCGGCCTTTGTGGTTTCTGCGATTCGCTCGGTTGACTGCCAGCCTTGGGCCTCCAGGACCCCTGCGACGTAATCGAGATGGTCCTGATCGCTGCTATCGGTCCAGATCAGGGGTGCTTTGGTGAAGAACATCCGGTTGGAGAAGGCAACGATCACCTGACCGCCAGGCCGCGTCAGCCGCAGCAGTTCACTGGCGATGGCCTCGGGATATTGGAGGTACTGCCAGCCGGCGACGATCAAGGTGGCGTCCACGCTGCTGCTGGGCAGTGGTAGTTCCTGGTTTTGGTTGAGGTTTTGCAGCCAGTAGCTATCCAGGCGGGGGTTGGCCGCGAGTTCTTTCTCGTTTAAACCGTGCCCGATCACCCGCTCGAGGGCCTTGTCCTCTGGAAGGTGTGAGACCCAGCTGGACATCAAATCCAGCACTACGGCGTTCTTTGGAATCCGCTCTGTGTAGAGCGCGGTGAGCCGTGTGCGGAAGGCCTGGTCCAGGTGATGCACCAGCCGCGGCTCGGCATAAAACAGGACGTCATCGGATCCGTCCCACTTGCGCCTCTGGGACTCCTCCAGCACCAGAACGGTCATGGCTGATTGATCGGTCGCTGCAGTCTGCTGTAGGCATGGGCGCAGCGGCCCTGAATCCATGACCCGATCCGTTGGCTTGGTTCTTGCTGCAGCCCTGGCAGGACTGGTGGCCTGTGCCTCCCCCAACGAGGCCCAAAGCAATGCTGCTCCCGCCGCCGCGCCGCGGCGGCAACCCCGCAGTTACCCAACGGTTCCGCGTGCTGCAAGCGAGACCGCGCGTCGACTGGCTGCGCTTGAGAGCCAGTTGCGCGATCCGCAGACGCCAGCGGACCAACTCCCGGATTTGGCCCATCAACAGCAGGTGATCTATCGGGTTCTCTCGCTTGATCGACAGCGCAGTCAGGCGGTCCTGGATCAACTCCCAACCCGTTGGCGTTCCGTGGCCGAACGGCACCTGGCGGCGAGACGTGCGTTTCTGGCGATGAGCAAACGCCGCCCTGCCCAGGTGCCGGCCTGGCGGATTATTCCCCCCGAACCCCTGCCCCAGTTACTCGCCCACTACCGCAAGGCCGAAGCCGCGACAGGGATCGAGTGGGAGGTGCTCGCGGCGGTCAACTTGGTGGAGACCGGGATGGGACGCATTGACGGCGTCTCCATTGCCAATGCCCAGGGCCCGATGCAGTTCTTGCCAACCACCTGGGCGGAGCCAGGCATCGGCCGAGGGGACATCCGTAATCCCCATGATGCGATTCAGGCAGCGGCCCGTTATCTCGTGCGCCGCGGCGGTCTCAAGAACATTCGCCGTGGTCTCTGGGGCTACAACAACAGCGATCTCTACGGCGAGGCTGTTCTCCTCTATGCCTCCTTGATTAAGGAGGATCCCCAGGCCTTGGTGGGCCTGTATCACTGGGAGATTCACTACAACGCCCAGCAGGGGGATCTTTGGCTTCCGGTTGGCTACGAACAACTCCAACCCCTGCCTGTCGATCGCTACCTGCAGTTGCATCCCCGCAGCGCTCCTCCCAGGAAGCCAGGATGAGCGCACCCGCTCCTTGAGCTGTGACTGCTTCTTCCTCCGGATTCCAGCTCCCACTGACGGAGCAGTCCCTGCGTCAGCTGTTCACCAAGCCCTATGGCGCACCGGCCCCGAGCCATGGGCAATGGAAAGCGGTGTATGCACCGGATGTGCATTTTGAGGATCCCACCCAGTCCCGCGACGGACTTCAGGCCTACCTCGATGCCCAGGATGGCCTGGTGAACCGTTGCGATGATGTCTACCTGGCTCCGCACGCCGTCGCCCTGAGCGGCCAAACCGCTTTTGTCGAATGGACGATGGGGCTGAAGATCAAGGGCATTGAGTTCGTGTATCCGGGCGCGACGCGACTGCGGCTCAATGACCAGGGTCTGATCGTTGATCACCGCGACTATTTCGACTTTGTCGGCCCAACGTTTGCCCCTGTCCCCTTGATCGGTGGTTTTGTGCGCTGGCTCTACAAACGCTTCGTGGACTAAGTCTCAGGCGCTCGGTTGATCCTCCGCCAATTCAGCCACCATGACCGCTGCACAGGTTTGTTCCATCAGCTCCTGGTAGCAGGGCTCATCCGGCCGCATCTCGGCCAGTGATGTCCAGCACTGGATCACCCCCGCGCGAACCGCACGGCGCTTGATCGGCCGGCGTTCCCCTGGCGGTACGGGAGACGTCTCCAGCCAGTCGTCGATACAGCTATGCATCGCCGCAAAGACATCGGCCATCCCATTGGTTGCGTATTGAGCCGTGACCAGGTCATGGGCGACAAGCAACCCGGCCTGTCGTCCCAGGCGATCGCTCGCCGTCTGCTCATCCGTCGTCGCCCCAAAGCGAGCATCCAGCCAGGTGCTGAGCTGGATTGAGGTTTCAAGGCTGATTCCAGACTGGAAGAAGGGAGTCATGGATGGGGACATCTGTGTACGTCCTACCCGCGCTTGGAATGGGACCAAATCTCGAAGTCCATCGAGAACTTTTCGCGAAGGAACTGGCGGAAGTCCGTGTCTGGGGTCTCATCGAGGCCGGGGCCTGCACGACGCTCGATCGCCTCATCGACAAGGATGGCGATGGCCTTTGAGATCGAGTGGCGCTGCTCCTTTGAGAAGTCGCGAACCCAGTGCGCCGCGGCCTCGCTCAGGATGACTTGGTGGCGTTCGCTGGCCAATCTCTGACCTGGACCTCCCGGCAATCCTACACAGACTGTGTATCCAGTGCAAGGCTGGGTCTGGACTCAGCTGCTGGCTGACGTGTAGTGACGGAGCGCAAATTGCCAGAAGAGGCGACTGGCGATCAGGCTCACCGCGGCCATCAGCACTGATCCCAGGGCCCAGTGCCAGGACCCCTGACCCAGAAGGGCCTGGGAGGGAACGGTGGTCATGAAGGCCACCGGCAACACAAAAACAAACACCAGCCGCAGAGCCGGTGGGTAGGCACTCACCGGATAGCGCCCCGCCACGAGCGTGTAGCGGAGAACTTCAGTGGCATTCCAGACCTTCACGAACCAAATCGAGAGGGCTGCGAGTGAGAACCAGAGGCTGTAGAGAATCGCAGCACCACTGGCCAGCAAGAGTCCACCCAAGAGCAAGGACTGAGGGCGGATTTCGGGTAAGCCCAGGACCACCAGGACGCAACCAGCCAGCAAACCTGGAGCGCCCCAGGGGGAGAAGCAACGCAGGGACAGCCAGAGCTGCGAGTCCACCGGTTTCAGCAGCACGAAATCCAGGGTGCCCTGCTGAACGTGGTTCACGATCTTGCTGAGGTTCGGCTGGAGCAGGCAGCTCGTGAAGCCATCGAGCAGCGTGTAAAGCCCGAGGACGATGAGCGCTTCATTCCAAGTCCAGCCCCCAAGGGTGGACTGCCCAGAAAACAGCAGAGACAGCACAAAGAGGCTTCCGGCCAGATTTCCGAAAACAGAGAGGCACTCCAGAACGAGGTTGAGCTGGTACTCGCTCTCGGACTCCAATGAGCTGCGCCAGAACTGCAGCAGCATCGCCAGGGTTTTGGAGCGTCTCATGCGCCCATGGCTCCGTAGCGCCGCAGTCCCCTCTGCCAGCCCCAGCAACAGAGGGGGCTGAGGATCAGACACCAGATCAGCAGGCTCAAGTACCCACCGCCCAGGTCCACCGGTAGCCCTGAAAGCAGCCGTGCCGGGAAGTCGACCATCGCTGGAAAGGGTGTGGCGAGGGCGAAGCGCTGCACGGCAGGCGGAAAGGTGTCGAGTGGTGCCACCAGCCCCGAGAGGAAGAGATAGGGAATCACCAGGAGGCGATCCAAAGCCGCAGCGCGCTCACTCCAAAAACAGAGCATGCTGCTGAGGGTTTGCAGCAAAAACCGCAGGACGAACGCGCCCCACAGGGCCATGAGGCCAAGTAGCAGTTCCTGAAGACTCGGCCTCCAGAGCAACCCTGGATCGACCGCACTCAACGCCAGGAGCATGAGGGCCACAAAGGGGATGCGTGTGGCCTGTTCCGCAAGGTGTGCCGCGAAGTAACGCCACAGGGGTTGGAGCGGTTGCAGCAGAAATGGCGACAACTTGCCGCTGACCACGTCCTCTTCAAAGACATGGATCAGCCAGACCACGCTGAACTGGCGGACGATGAACGCCGCCACGAAGTAATGCCGCAGTTGTGCGGGACTCCAGCCCGCCTGACTGGCCGCACCGCTGTTTTGCCAGACCCCCAGCATGATCAGTGGCAGAACACCGGAGAGGGCCCAGAGAGCGATCTCGGCGCGGTACTCCAGCATGTAGGCGTATTGGGTGCTCAGCAGCGTCCGGGCGATCCGTAGTGACGCACGGGGCGAGCGCACGCTTAGTTCCGTCCTGCCTGTTGGAAGAGGCTGCGCATCAGCTCCTCGATCGGCGGATCATTCACTTCAAGGTCCAGGACCTCAAAGCGACTGAGAAGCGCGGCTACCGAATCCGTCAGCTGATCCCGTGGCACCAGCAGTTGAACCTGATGGTCCTGATGGGACTCGACGGTTCCGAATGCTTCAAAGGCCTCGCGCGGCTGGGGCTGATGCAGCTCCAGTCGGACCTGGCGATGGGGGCTGAGTTTGCTGGTCAGGGCATCCAAGGGGCCGTCATGGAACAACGCCCCCTCGTGGATCAGCAGGACCCGCTCGCAGAGGGCCGTGATGTCCCCCATGTAATGGCTCGTCAGCAGGATGGTTGCCCCAGTGCGCTGGTTGTAGGTGGCAAGGAAGTCGCGAACCCTCCCCTGGGCCGTGACATCCAAACCCAAGGTGGGTTCATCCAAAAACAGCACCCGGGGCTGGTGCAGCAATGACGCCAGCAGTTCGGCTTTCATGCGCTGGCCGAGCGACAGCTTTCGCACGGGGCGATGCAGTTCCTCCCCCAACTCCAAGAGATCCGCCAGTTCAGTGACCCGGCGCTTCATCTCCCGTTCGGGGATGCCATAGACCGCAGCATTGACCCGGATCGAATCCCAAGGAGGCAGGTCCCAGATCAGCTGTTGCTTGTTCCCCATCACCAGGGTGATGTCCTGCAGGAAGCCAGGCTGCCGCCGTTGCGGGATGGCTCCGGCGACCCGCAGCTCACCAGCACTGGGGTGAATCAGCCCGCTGAGCATTTTTAAGGTCGTGGTTTTCCCCGCCCCATTCGGACCAAGGAACCCCACCATCTCTCCTTCCTGGATCCCAAAGCTGATGGCCTTAACGGCATCAAGGTCCCGGTAGCGGCGTCGCAGCAGGTGACGAATGGTGCCCTGCAGTCCCGGTTGTTTCTCGGCAATCCGGTAGGTCTTGCTGAGGCCCCGCGCCAGGACCATGGCGTTGGTGGAGCTGCTCAACGTCAGAGCTCGATGCAGGCCTTGGCCTGCTCCCCCAGGGGATCAATGAATTCGACATCGAGCGTCGACTGGAGTTCCTGGGCCTGGCGCACCCGTTCACAGGCCAGATCGTTTTCGCCGCGGTTGAACAGATCCTCTGCCTCATCCGTGAGCGTCTGCAGCTGCAGCTCTTGCTCCTGGCGTTGACGCTGCTGTTCGTCCGAAGCCGCTGGTTGAGGTTGGTTCTTTGGTGGCGATTGACGGGCTGCGGGGCCACAACTCACCAACAGAGCTCCCAGGGCGATCAGACCGGCCGTTGTCCTCAGGAGCCTGGTCACCCGCCTCATCGCATCTCCCCCTATCCCAGCACCTTGGCTTGCTCGGCCGTGAGACGACCAGCATCCAGCAGGGCCTTGGTGATGCGCTGGATGTCCAGCACAGCATGGAAGTCATAGCCCTTGGCCTTCAGTCGCTCGCGGGCACTTTGATCGCGCTGACCGCCGTGATCGATAAAGACCACGACGTCGTTGACCTGCAAACCGGAGCGCTCCAGCTTGGCAATGCCCTCGAGCACACTGCCGCCACTGATCAAGATGTCATCGATCACGATCACGCGGTCTCCCTCCTGGAAATCCCCTTCGATCAGGCGCCTGGCCCCATGGGCCTTGACTTCCTTTCTTGGGTAGATCAGGGGCTTGTGCAACTGCAAAGCCAGCCCGGTTGCCGTGGGTAGGGCTCCATAGGGAATGCCCGCGATGCGATCGAACTCCAGGCCGTCCATCAGTTGCGCGTAGCCATGGAGCACCCGATGGAACAGGTTCGGATCGGAGATGATCTGCCGCAGGTCGATGTAGTAGTTGAAGACGGCTCCTGAGGCCTGGACGTATTCCCCAAACAACAGGCAGCCGATGTCAAAGAGCTCAACGATGAGCTCCGCCATGGGATCCGAGCTGGTTTGCTCGGACGCTTGATTGGCCAGCCAGAGCTCGCAGGTCTCGGCTTGTTCGGAGCGGTGCTGCTCCATCCAGCTGGTTCGCCTGCGGTTGATGCGACCTTTGAGTGCTTCGGCCTGCTCCGCTAAGTCGTCTTCAACCAGCAGGTTTTGGGGCATGGGAATCAGTAGGCCATCCGCTGAGTTGCTCAGGCCGGCCTCCAGCAGTCCATCGACCCGTTCTTCTTCGCTCCAGATCGAACGCAGCATCAGCACGCGCTCGGGTGCGGCCTGTCTGACCCGAGAGAGGACCTTGGGGTCACTGGTTCCCACCTCCAATAGGACCTGGTCTGGGGTGCCCCAAAGTTGGCTCTCCCGCACGATCTGCAGGAATAGGGGATCGCTGTCGTTGGGGTGGTACTGGATTCGTTTGGCAGCCGGGTTGGAGCTGCGGCAGGTGATGACGACTGCCTTGTCTCGATACAGCAAAAACGGAGCGGCGATGTCCTGACCCGCCAGGGGAGAGAGGGTGACCGCATCGACGCCCAGGTCTTTGAACAGGTAGTGGGCGAGGGCCGTTGAAGAATTCAGATCGCCGTGTTTGGCGTCGATGATCAGGGGGAGATCGCGCGGCACCAGATCGCGCACCTCCAGCAGCAACTCCAGTCCGAGTGGGCCCAGGGCTTGGTAGAAGCCGAGGCTGGCCTTGATCGCACAGACGTGGGGACTGGTTTCCTCCACCACCGCCTTAATCCAGTGCCTGGCCTGACTCAGGAAGGAACGGTTGCCCATCCCCCGGCGCAGAGCCCAGCTCTGCAACATCTCGGGGTTCGGGTCGAGTCCCGTCATCAGCAGGGACTGACGCTCTGCGATGGCTTCAGTGAGTTGAACGAAGAAGCCCATCGCCCGCTGGCGGCTTGAGTCGTTGTTAAGGGATCCCTGGCGCCCTGGGAAAGGGCATGACACAGCTCGTTGCAAAACGGAGCAGTCTCATGTGCCCATCAAGGTCGGGGCTGGGGCTTGAACCACGGCAGCCTCAAAGGGGTTCTGGCGACAGAGCCGCTGCAGTTGAGCCTCAGGAGGCTCGCGAGACTCGCTGCCGATGCCTGGCTTCTGGGCTTTGGCTTTGCGATGGTTTGGAACCCACTCAAGCCTCATGAGCTGGCAAGAACTTGAGCGCTTGGTCGTCGATGCGGAGACCCGTCCGCACTTGCGTCACCTGCTGCGGCGCTGCCGCGATGACAACGGTCTCTTGCTGCAGGCTCGTCTCCTGGGCTATCGCATTACCCGCGTCGATCTGCAGCAGGCCTGGCTACAGCACCGCCAGGACGAAGAGCTCAAGTCCTTGCAAGGCTGAGGGGGATAGCTCTGGATCTGGCCCCCAGCGCTGGATGCCAGTGAGAGCCCACGGTTCGATCCGTTCGCTGCATTCCCTGCGTGAATCTCGAGCTCGATCGACGTTGTTTGGAACTCGCGGTCGCGGACCTCAGGGCGCTGCCCAGCTCCGATCGACCGACGGCCATCGGTCATCTGCGCGCGATCGACTCAGCCTTGGCGGAGAAGCTGACTCTGGAGCTGCTCTTGGAGTTCAGCTGACGCTCAGCAGTCCCTCGCCGCCAGCACCTGGGCCTGCCCCTTGCCGTCCCGTCCGATGGGTTGGGGGTCGAAGTCATCAGCACTGACATCAAAACTGCCGCTGTTGCACCAGAGGGTGAGTTCGCGCTTGGTGTAGCTGCCCAGGGCTCTCCCCTTGCCCTGTTGCATCGCCATCCCAACGCACTGGTCCTGACTGCCCCAGACGCAGCTGGCCGCACCGAGAAGCCCCCCGATCAGATTCGTCGCGATCTGCTGGCCCCGCTCAATTTCGAAACGCCGCACCTCATAGCGCCGTGCCCCCAGCAGGGAATCCCCTGGCTCCCCGGGGAGTGGCCGGCTGAAGGTTTCGTTGGTGTCAACGGTCCAGTTCCCCACCGACTGCCCCGGTTGGAGCTGGCTGCTCAACCCCAGGGTCAGGGCCTGAAAGCGATCCTTGGGATAGCCGTGGTGCTGCCTTGAGATGCGCTCGTAGTCGCCCATCTCAAAGAGCAGATTCGCCGTATTGGAGAAGTCGTCCACCTGGAGTGCGCCGACATTCATCAGCCAGCCGAGAAAGACTCCGGTTCGCCAGTCGGCAGCGAGTTCCTCCTGTTTGACGGTGAGCCCCATGCCGCCACTGAAGGGGCCGAGCCCCTTTTCTCGGTTGACGTGATGGCCCCACTCATGGGCCAAGACGGCCAGATCCAGCAAGAGCAGGGCAGCATCGCTCTGGCCCTTGGCTGCTCTGACGCTCTTGCGCAGTTCCAGGGCCATGGCGATTTGTTTGCTGGGGGGGCAATAGAAGGCCATGGGATGGCGCACCTCCTTCACCCCGCAACCATCGGCGCGATCGCCCGCGAAGAGCAGTTGTGGCTTGACCTTGGTGCCCCAATGGCGGTGGAGCAGCTCATGGGCCTCCCGGAGATAGGCCTGGCGTTGGCTGGCTTGTCGGGACGCCTCGAGCTTCAGGGCATCTTTGGCGGATGCGGCTTCCAGAACCGGTGGGGGTTCCATGCCGGGTGCCCAGGGCTGGGCCGAAGCGCCAAGGGCCATGGCGAGGCTGATCAGGAGCGAACCCAGCGGTTTGCCAAAGCCTGCTCGAGGGATGAGATGAGTCATGGTCTTGATCGCGAGACCACCGCAGCGGCGAGCAGCCCCCCTGCGAAGCCGCTGGCATGGCCGATCCAGCTCACCCCAGCTGGGGTGAAGAACGGCAAAAGACTGGGGAGAATTCCGCCATAGATCAGCAGGACCGCCAGCGACAGAAGCATGGTCAATGGTCTGCGCTCCAGCCAGCCAATCAACAACAGGTAACCCAGTAATCCATAGACCACACCTGAGAGGCCGTGGGCGCCATTGGGCCACCACAGCCAGACCGGAATGGCTGTGAACAACACAGCGGCCCAGACGGCCAAATAGTCCCACTTGCTCTTGAAGCAGACCAGCCAGGAGAGGGGAAGAAACAAGCCGCTATTGGCGAGGAGATGTCCCCAACCGCCGTGGCTGAAGGGGGCGGTCAGGATCCCCAAGGCCGGACCACCGGGAAGCATCGGCAAGTTCCACTGCCCGCGAAAGAGCAGTTGATCGATTCCCTCCTGCAGCCAAGCCAATGCCAGCAGAGCCAGCGGGATCAGCAGCGCCGCCTTGAGATCCCGCGTCATGCCCTCAGGAGCTGGATCTCCATGACGGCCAGCGCTTCATCAGGCAGGCCAAGAAAGGCATTGAGCCATGCGTCCTGGCAGGGGGCGATGCTGGCGACCCCCACCAGTTGCCCCCTGCCGTCCTGGTCGAGGGGTCGCCCTTGACGGCGGTGCCGCAGCCCCTCGATGGACCCGCTGGTCAGTGCGGTGTCCACGACGAGATCTGAGGCTTGGTAGACGGGTTGACGGGCAGGTCCCAGGGTGAAGCGAAAGCGAGATCGGAAGCGCAGGCTCAGGGCGCCGCTGCTCGGGTCCAGCTCGCCCTCGAGCTGTTCTGGCTGGATCTGAACGCTGATCCCTGGGGGCAGCGGAAGGCCCAAGAGCCGGGCTGTTTGGCAGTCCAAAGGGGGGATGGTCAGCCCTGCCATGGGCACCTTCAGTGCGAGGCGCCCCTGTTGATCGGCAGGGGATTGGAGGACGGGGCCCCCACCACTCGAAGCGTTGTACGAAAACGGGGGGAAGCGTCCGATGACCAATTGACACTGGGCCCCCGTTCGGAGCTGCCAGGTATTGGTCTCAGAAGCCCGTGCGGAAGCGATCAAGTTTTCCTTGGCCGTGCCAATCGGCCAGGTCCTCGTACCCGCCGATCATCGCCCCCTCAATCCAGATCTGGGGCAGTGAGCCCGCCTCCGGTGGGGCCAGCTCGAACGGAATTCCCAGGCTGCGCAGCATGCGCATCGCGCGGTTCGACCAGGGGCATCCCTCGGCAACAGCAAGCCGGATTCGCGGTTGAGCAGTGGAGGAAGGAGCGCGCGTGGGGGCGGCTTGCTTCAGCAGACCCACCAATAAATCGGCACCTTTGAGCACTTCACTGCCGTGCTCGAGATGTCCGCCCCAAACCTGGCACTCGCCATCGGAGAAGCTCAGGTGCAGGTGCACACCCTGAGGGGAGATCGTCCCCTGCAGGCTGATGATTTCGAGTTCTCCCGTCAGCACAGTGGGTTGGTCACTGCCGGGGCAAGCAAAAGCGACCCTGCTCAGGTTGCCGACAATGCTCAGTACAAATCCTTCGGCCTGCTGCTGCTGGGCTAGCTCTTCAAGGCTTTTGCGAAGGTCGGCGCCAGGGCCGAGGTGAATCGCTTGAGGCTCCATGCCTGTCGTCAGGCGCCGATTTTTTCATTCGGGACCCACTGGGCTAGGCGCTGTTCGTGGCGCACCAGCTGGTAGCGGTTGAAATCCGTGGGTGAGTTGCCGTAACGGAGCTTGAGCTCGTGCAGTTCCTGACGCATGGACTGCAGGACGGGATTGTTCTCGTTCACTCCCTGAACTCAAACCTAAAGCCAACCTTAAGTCCCTTTTTGGCGC